>NZ_JBHVJT010000004.1:92584-104174 GCF_042798815.1 Kitasatospora sp. NPDC057738
GGCTGGAGGGGCCGGTTCCGCCCCGGACGGACCCGGGGCGGCCCCGTCCGGGACGAGTTGCCAGGCGCCGCCCCAGACCAGCCTCGGGGCGGCTACCGTCGACACCACAGGGCCCGGCCCGGCGCCGGGAGATGCCGACAGGGAGAGGGGTTGGTGGGGATGAGCGCCCAGCCCGCCGAACGAGGGGGCGGCCGTCTCGGGCTGCCGCCGATGGACACGGTCCAGGAACTGCGCGCCGCGCTGCGCGCCGGCCACGGCTTCCCCGGTGATGCCGAGCGCCTGGACGCGGAACTCGCCGAGCAGCTGCTGCGCCGGGTGCCGATGGACCGGCTCGACCAGGTCGACCAGGTCCCCGCCGTCGTGGACCTGGTCGCGGTCGCCGAGATCGTCGCCGCCTACCGCGGCCGCGTGCTGCTCGCCGCCGACCCGGAGACATCCGACGCCGTCGACCAGGCCGTCGCCGACCTGCTGGCGCGGCAGGGCGCCGAGTGACCGACCAGCACCAGCAGCCGGACCCGGCGGTCGCCGTGGTCACCGACCGCGCCGCCCGGCGCGCCAAGGAGCTCGGCGCCACCGAGGCACTGGAAGCGCTGCGCGCCGAACTCGAACACCGGCCGCGACTCGGCCGCCCGATCCGCACCGTCACCGAGGGCGGCCAGCAGGTCGAGCTGTACTCCACCCGGATCGAGGGCGACCGGGCCAAAGGCCGGCCCGCGCTCAACGTCGTGCACGCCTACGCCCCCGCCCCGCCCTGGCCGCCGACCGTGCGGATCGCAGCCGTCGCCCCCGAAGACCCGCCGCACCCCGCGCTGTAGAGCCGGGCCGGCGTGCCGCGCCCGCTACGCTGCTGCCGGTGCCCGCCGGACCCGAGACGCACAATCCGGGCCATCACCGGCGGGCACCGTCGCGCCGCCGTCGGCCTGGGACAAAGCTGAGACACACCCTGTCCCAGCACGCCCGGCATGCCCGATCCGCTGGGACGGTCCCACCTGAAAACCCCAGGTCACGCTGTTCTGCGTCCGGACCTGGGGCAAGGCTGGGACAACCGGCCGCCGGCCTTCGTTGTCCTCTGACACGTGATCTTGACCGTTTGCCAGCAGATCTTGACCACAGCCTCACGGACAGATGACCGTCACCGGCAAGCGTGCCAGCCCCGATGGGGGTGGCGGCCCTCGGATCGGCCTGCACCGGACACCGTCTGCTGCCATCTCGCGCCGGGCCAGTTCGGCGTGGGGGGCCGTTGGTCAGGGGGCCTTGGTGATGACGGGGTCGATCCACGCGCCGACGTTTTCTTGGTGGCGGCTGTTGCAGGACATGGAGCCGAGGGTGATGCGGAAGACGCCGCGCAGGTCGAGTGTCACGGGCAGCGTGGAGCCGACGGCCATGCTCCGCTCGATTTTTCGCACGCCGTCCAGTTCGACGTAGAGCAGTATCTTGGTGTCGGAGGCGGTGCTGTCCGCCGCACCGAGGGTGGTGGTGAAGGTCGTGTACTGGCGGTCGAGTTGCCACGTGGCGACCGAGCAGCTGGAAGACAGCGTTGTGGAGTAGGCCTGGCCATTGACCTTCTGCGGCCCGCGGTCATAGGGCCCCTGTTCCTCGGCGACGGGCAGCAGATCGTTCACCAGCGAGATCCGGTTTGCCGGGGTGGGTGTCAGCTGGCTCGGTTGACTCGCAGTTCGCGGACAGCCCTGGGGTGCAGCCGACAGGCCCGGTAGCCCCGCGGTGGCCTTCCTGACTGCACGTTAGATGCGATCCTTGCGGATCTCGAACCTCAATAACAGAGGGCCCGTTTCCGATAGGTCCACTCGCGATGCGGGGCACTCGTTCGTCCTGCCCACGCCAGCCCAACGCCTCAGCATCAGCTGTGGTCAAGATCTGCTGACAGACGGTCAAGATCACCTGTCAGAGGACATTCGTCAGAGCTCCCGGAACCGGACCAGCGGCGGTGTCCCGTCTCGCTCGACTTGGACCGTGTCCTATGTGGTGATGCGGATCAGGCGTTTGTAGCAGCACAGGGTGGCGCCGAGGCCGAGAAAGGCCAGGTAGTTGCGGGGATCACGCTCGTAGCGGTGGTTGAGCCGGCGGTAGCCGGTCAGCCATGACGTTGGGTCGGCGGCTTCCGCCGCCTCCACCGCCGCTACGAACGCAAGGCCGACCACTTCGCCGCCTTCGCCAGCATCGCCGCAGCCCTCGTTTCACCCGTTGCCGACAGATGGTGATCCTGCGGGGCCGGGAGGCCGAGGCGGTGGGGACGGTGAGGGTCAGGACGCCGTCCTGCAGGTGGGCCGTGATACGGCCCGGGTCGAGACTGTCAGCCAGCTGGATCCGGCGCTCGCACACCCCGTGGGAGCGCTCGGCGAGCTGGATGCGCGCATTCCCGCCGTGGGGGGCGGGACGGCGTTCGGCCTTTACGGTCGCCACCCGACCCAGTACGTCGACCTCGATCGCCTCCAGCGGGACGCCGGGCACATCGAGCGCGATCATGAAACGGTCGTCCTCTCGCCAGGCGTCCATCGGAATCGGGGCCGGTCGCAACCAGGCCCCGGGGGCGCCTGGTGAGGCACCGCAGTGCGCATGGACATCGTCGGGCACCTCCGATCCAGAAGCGCTTTGGGTGGTTCGCGCCGGCGCGGCGCGACACGAACCGTTGTAGCATGTCATCCAGACGATGACACTCACCCAGTCAGCGAAAGAGTGACGACATGGATACCCAGGACACCGGCGCGGCCGGGGTGGGGCCGGCCTCGTTCCTGGCCGCCGCCGCCGCGCTGGGCATGATGGACGCCGCCGCCCGCACCGCCCGCCACGCACCCCCGGACGACGCAGGCCAAAGCGATCCACAACAGGCCCTTTCCGCAATCCTGCTGCTACGCCACCTGCGCGAGGAACTCGCCGACTGGGAGACCGGCCTGATCGAGACCGCTCGCGATGCCGGCGCCACCTGGGCCGACCTCGCCGAACCACTGGGCGTCCAAAGCCGCCAAGCCGCCGAACGCCGCTACCTGCGCCTGCGTCCCAGCGCGAACGCCGGCACCGGGGCGGGAAGCACCGGCGAGCAACGCGTCCAGGCCACGCGCGACCAGCGCGCCGCCGACCGCGCGGTGACCACCTGGGCCCGCGACAACGCCGCCGACCTGCGCCGCCTCGCCGGACAGATCGGCGCTCTGGACGGCCTCGGCACACAAGCGGCCCCCACCATAGAGCGCCTCCTGGATGCACTCGGCCACAACGACCCCGCCCGCCTGCTCGCCCCGCTCACCGAGACCCGGCCCCTACTGGAGGCGGAGCACCCGAAGATCGCAGACCGCCTCGATCAACTCACCGCCCGAGCCGACCAGCTACGCGCCGACAGCAACCGGCAGCGCCGCACACCCTCAGCCAGCCCGTGACCACCCCGAGTCACACCCCTGCCGGTCCACGACCCGCACGCCGTGGACCGGCTTACCGCCGCAAGCCCGCACGAGGCGCCTGTGCCCCCACACGGGGCGCGAGTTGACGCCTGACGGCTCGCGGCGTGCAGACCACCCGAATCTTCCGGACGGCGACGGTCGCGCCGTCCCCGATCCCAGCCGACTCCCATGACTCCAGCCGATCTGCAGCAACTGCTCATCGAGCGTGCCCTGGGCATACCGGGCATTACCGGCGCCTGCCAGCGTGACGACGACAGCCCCTACGGACTGACCGTGACCCTGGAGAGCGGCGGACAGGTGTGGTGGACCATCACCGGTGCCAGCGGCACCGCCCCCACCATCACCACCGGCGACGGTGACGGCGCCGAGAGCGTGGAAGCGCCGGACCTGACGGGCTCGTCGATTCCGGTGGCCCTCGTCGAGCAGGCCCTGGTCGCAGCCGCCATGGCGGCCGACGACCCGGCCGCCGGGATCGTGCGCGTCGACCGGTACAGCACGCGCCCGGACCCACCCGCAGTGCGCTACGGCGCGACGCTGGAGTGCCGCGACGGCTGGAAGCTCTTCCTGTCCTGCTACGGCACCGCCCGACCCGGCACCGCCCGCCCCGAGCAGCCCTACCAGCCCCTCAGCCACATCTGAACACCCCCGGGGCCGGCCACACAGCACCCCGGCCAGCCCCGGCAGCCCGACCCGAGCCCTTCCCGCTACGTGCACACAAAGGAGACGCCTCCCGTGGCCAGCCCGACCGAGACGCTGGAGTTCCAGGCGGAGACCCGCCAGCTGCTGCAGCTGGTGATCCACTCGATCTACTCGAACAAGGACATCTTCCTGCGCGAGCTGATCTCCAACGCCTCCGACGCCCTCGACAAGCTCCGCCTGGAATCCCTCACCGACACCGACCTCGCGGCCGACACCTCGGACCTGCACATCACCCTGGAGGTCGACCGGCAGGCCCGCACCCTGACGGTGCGGGACAACGGCATCGGCATGACCCGCGAGGACGTCGTCGACCTGATCGGCACCATCGCGAAGTCCGGCACCGCCGGCCTGCTGGCCAGGATCAAGGAGGCCAAGGACGCGGAAGCGGCGCAGAACCTGATCGGCCAGTTCGGCGTCGGCTTCTACTCGGCGTTCATGGTCGCCGACAAGGTCACCCTGCACACCCGCCGGGCCGGCACCGAGCAGGGCACCGCGTGGGAGTCCGACGGCGAGGGCACCTACACGATCGCGGAGGCCGGCGGCCTGCCGGCGGGCACCTCGGTCACGCTGCACCTCAAGCCGGCCGACGGCGAGGACGGGCTCGGCGACTACCTCGCGGCGTGGAAGATCCGCCAGATCGTCAAGCAGTACTCGGACTTCATCCGCTGGCCCATCCGCATGGCCGCCGAACCCGCCACCTCGGACGGTGCCGAGACCGACACCGAGGCCGAGGCCGTGGACGGCGCCGAACCCGCCGGCGCGCTCGAGACGCTGAACTCGATGAAGGCCCTGTGGGCCCGCCCGCGCAGCGAGGTGACCAAGGCCGAGTACCACGACTTCTACCAGCAGATCAGCCACGACTGGCAGGCCCCGGCCGAGACCATCCACATGCGCGCCGAGGGCACCTTCGAGTACGAGGCGCTGCTGTTCATCCCCGCCCACGCGCCGTTCGACCTGTTCTCCCGGGACACCAAGCGGGGCGTGCAGCTGTACGTCAAGCGGGTGTTCATCATGGACGACTGCGACGCGCTCATGCCGAACTACCTGCGCTTCGTCAAGGGCGTCGTCGACGCCCACGACCTGTCGCTGAACGTCTCCCGCGAGATCCTGCAGCACGACCGCCAGATCACCGCGGTCCGCCGGCGACTCGTCAAGAAGGTCCTCGCCGCCCTCAAGGACATGCAGGCCACCAACCCCGAGGCCTACACCACGGCGTGGGAGCAGTTCGGCCGGGTGATCAAGGAAGGCCTGCTCGAGGACCGCGACAACACCGACGCGCTGCTGCCGCTGGTCTCGGCCGCCTCCACCCACGACGCGCAGAAGACGACCACGCTGCGCGAGTACGTCGCGCGGATGAAGGACGGCCAGGACACCATCTACTACCTGACCGGCGAGAACCGCCAGATGGTGGAGAACTCCCCGCACATGGAGGCCTTCGCCGCCAAGGGCTACGAGGTCCTGATCCTCACCGACCCCGTCGACGAGGTCTGGACCGACCAGGTCCCCGCCTTCGAGGGCCACCGCTTCCAGTCCATCGCCAAGGGCCAGGTCGACCTCGGCGACGACGCCGACACCGACGGCGACGACGAGGCGAAGGCGCAGAAGGCCCGGCGCGAGGAGGAGTTCGCCGACCTCCTCACCTGGCTGCAGGCCACCCTGGCCGAGCACGTCAAGCATGTCCGCCTCTCCACCCGGCTCACCACCTCCGCCGCCTGCCTGGTCGGCGACGCCCACGACCTGACCCCCACCCTGGAGAAGATGTACCGGGCCATGGGCCAGGAACTGCCCACCGTGAAGCGGATCCTGGAGCTCAACCCCACCCACCCCCTGATCACCGCCCTGCACCGGGCCCACGGGGCGAAGTCCGACGACCCGGTCCTGGCCGACATCGCCGAACTCGTCCACGGCAGCGCCCTGCTCGCCGAGGGCGGCGACCTGCCCGACCCGGCCCGCTTCACCCGCCTCCTGACCGACCACCTCACCCACAGCCTGTAACCCTCCCACCGGGGTGCGGCCCGCCGTACGCCTAACCAGCCCGGCCGGCCGCACCCCCGCACCGCTCGGCCGTCCGCGCCCGGCACACGCCACAGGCAAGGGTCGGGGGCGCCTCACACGAGTCGCATCGAACCGAGCGTCCCGCCAGAGCCGAGCCTGGCCCGGCGGGACGCGCGTGCAGCACCCGGTTCGGCGTCCACACCCTCTGCGGCACCGCCGCCATCACCCGCTTCGACAGCCGGAAACGAACCCCGGCCACGCCGACGGCCACCCGACCGACCGAGGAGACAGAAGCGTGTACCAGTACACCGACCGCAATAACCGCACCCTGGCCGACCGCGTCAACGCCGCCGCCGAGCGACGCCTCGACCAGGGCACCGAGCAGGACAAAGGCGCCGCGACGGCCCTGCTGGCCGACATGCTCCGGGCCGCCGCCCAGCACGGCGTCACCCTCGATGTCTTTGACTGGGTCACCGACCTGCCCGGCACGTGCTACCGCGCCATGGCCAGGCGCCGTGACCTGGCCGACCGCGTCAACGAAGCCGCTCAGCGCCGCCCGGACGAGGGCACCGAGCAGGACCGCGCCGCCGCGACCGCCCTGCTGGCCGACATCCTCCACGCCGCAGCGAAACACGGCATCACCCTCGACACCTTCGACTGGGTCACCGACCTGCCCAGCACGTGCTACCGCGCCGTCCTCAGGCACCGCGACCTGACCGACCGCATCAACGAAGCCGCTCAGCGCCGCACCACACCCGGCACCGAGGAGCAGAAAGCCACCGCGACCGCTCTGCTGGCCGACATGCTCCACGCCGCCGCCCAGCACGGCGTCACCCTCGACACCTTCGACTGGGTCACCGACCTGCCCGGAAACTGCTACGCCGCAGTCGTCTCCCCTCTGCACGCGCGAACCACCCAGTGGGCCACGGCCAGTTGAACTCGACGATCCGGGCTACGCCTCACCGTTCCCTTTCACCGACGCTTCGCGCGGGCTGCGGCGGCCCCGGCTCCCCCTGAGACTGGAGAACGCGCACGCGCAGAGCGGCCAAGGACGAAAGCCGTGTGCTGAGACCCGAGTGCCCCGGCGATACCGCTATCGCCCCGCCTGGGATCACGTGAAATACCGTGCTCTGAGAACCTCCAGATGCCAGAGTTCCGCGGCCCGCTGGCGCGCTCCTGTGACGTTCCAGCAGATGAAACCGTGCCAGCGGGCCCGCCAACGCGCCACGGACCAGGGGTGCCCGGTACGCCGAGACCGGTTCTGATGCACCTGGGCGGTCTCGGTCACGAAACCGGTAACTCCCGTCCCCCGTAGCCGGTTACGGAATGCCGCTGCGAGACACCGATGGGCGCAGGTGGGGCGGGAGAGGCGGGGGACCTGCCAACACGTGCCACCCCAGAGCCGGTCCTGTCCCCCGAGGATCCTGTCGCAGAGGCCAGCGCAGCGCCTACACAGGCGGCCTGTCCCCTGTGCGGACGGTACGCCCCGGGGCCCGCACCTATCTGGGTGCACCTCGCCCGCGGCCCAGGCGCACGCCGCCGAGCACCAGGGCTGCGACGAACAGCACGGCGCCGATGACGAGCAGCCACAGCAGGCCCTTCACGAGGGCGCCGACGAAGCCGAACACCACGGCGATGAACAGGATGAACAGGAACAGGGCCATGCCGGTGCCTCCCTTGGTCAGTCGTTCCGCTTCAGGGCGCCTTTCACCCGGTCGGCGGCGCCTTGTACGGCGTCCTTGACATCGTCCGCGGCCTGCCTGACCTTCGAATCGACCTGGTCGGCCTGGCCCTCGCCCTTGAGCTCCTCGTCACCGGTCAGGTCACCGACCTTCTCCTTCGCCTTGCCACAGGTCGCTCATCAGGTCCTCCAGTCGTCCGCCGGACGCCGCAACCGCACCGCCCCTTCTTCACCCCTTTTTACCGATATTCGTCCGTTCATGCGCGCGGGACGGATCAGCGGCCGTCCGGGCCGGCAAGGGCCAGACGGCGGCGACAGAAGCGCGTAGCCGCGGGGGGAGTAGGAGGTAGGTGAGGAAGCCGTCGTGAGCTGATCACCGACGAGGGCTGTAAGGACGCAGGAGGCATCCCAGCGCGCGGCGACACGGCAGAAAGCCAGGAACCGGGACGCCGAATCGACACTGCGCCAGCTGCTCCCTGGGCTGCCCGGTGGGCAGGTCAGCGCGGTGATCGCCGCGCTGACAACGCTGAACGCCGCCCTGGTCGAGGCCACGCCGGGCCCCGGCTATCCCGAGCCCTGAACGCACCGCCGCGGGCCGACGCGCACGGTACCCGCCCTGCCGTTGACGGCGTCGGAAACGGCCTACTCACCCGGCCTCCCCGCTTCGTTGATCGTCGGACGGCCTGAGGTCGAGCAGGTCTGGGGGGAAATCGCGGATTCTCATCAACACCTGGCCGCTCCGGTTCCGCCGGGCCATTGCCCGGGCGGCGCCCAGGCATGCCGCCGGCCTCCACCGGCCGCGCCCGCCGCTACTGCACCGACTGGTGCGCTCGCAGGACCCGGGTCTGAGCCGGGCGGGGATGGCTGCCGGGCTGGCTGCCCGAGCTGGCGAATGCCGCGTGACCTGCCCGCCTCCCGCGCCGCCCGTGGGCCAGGTCGTGGCGGAGGGCGTCGAGTCTGGCCAGGCAGGCGTCGACGGTGGCAATGGCGTCACTGCTGTGCTCGCGGATGCGGCGTTCGATGGCGGCGAGCCGGTCTTCGATGTGCTGCCAGCGGTCTTCGGTGATGAGGGGGTCAGGTTCGTCGTTGGTCGCTGTCATGGCGGAGGCGGTCGGTGCGGTTGGTGAGGTCGTCGAGGCGGGCAGCGAGGTCCGGGTGGGCGGCGGCGAGGTGGGGTCGCATGTCGGCGAGGGGCGCTATCAGGTCGGCCGGGTCGGGGGCGCCGAGGGCGGTTGTGAGCTCGGTCAGCGCTGGGCGGGCCCGGGGTGTGAGGCCGGGCGCGGCAGTGATCTGGGCGGCGAGGACGCGCAGGTCGGCTGCGTTGTCGCGGGCCCAGGCGGTGACAGCGCGGTCGGCGGCCCGGCGGTCGCGTACGGCTTTGACGCGCTCCGCTCCGGTCTCCGCGTCGGTGGAGCCGCTGTCGGCGGGGCGCAGGCGCAGGTAGCGGTTCTCGGCGGCCTGGCGGCTGGCGACGCCCATGGGCCGGGCGAGGTCGGCCCAGGTGGCGCCACCGGCGCGGGCGCTCTCCACCAGGCCCGCCTCCCAGCCGGCGAGCTCGGTGCGCAGTTCGCGCAGCAGCACCAGCGCGGCCAGGGCCGGCCTCGGTCCCTCGTCCGGTGCACCGGCGCCGGGCCGGGCGGCCGGGCTGGTGTTCTGGGCGGTGCGGACGGCGTCGTCGATGGCGGCGAGCGCCGCAGTGGCGGCGAGGAAGGACGCCGGTCCTGTGGGTGGGCTGCCGCCGGTGGCGGGCGGGTCGGGCCGCTTTCCCATAGGTGTCACTCCTTTGGCGACTTCGCTGCTTGTCATCGGATGGATGACATGCTAGAACAGATTCAGGTGAAGCGCACTGGCTCCCATCGATCAGTGGAGGTGTTTCGCGATGCTGATGCGCACTGACCCGTTCCGCGAGCTGGACCGTCTGACCCAGCAGTTCCTGGGCACGAACGGCACTTGGTCCCGGCCGGCCCCGATGCCGCTGGACGCCTGCCGTGTCGGCGACGAGTACGTGATCTGCTTCGACCTGCCCGGGGTGGACCCGCAGGCGATCGACATCGACGTCGAACGGAACATGCTGACGGTCAAGGCTGAACGCCGCCCCCGCCACGAGGGCGACAATGTGAAGTGGGAGCTGTCCGAGCGACCGCTCGGCGTGTTCTCCCGCCAGGTCATGCTCTCCGACACCCTCGACCCCGCGGGGATCAGCGCCGACTACGACGCCGGCGTACTGACCTTGAAGATCCCTGTCGCCGAGAAGGCCAAGCCCCGCAAGATCGAGATCAGCCATAGCGGAAGCCGCAAGCAGATCCAGGCCTGACCGGCCCCCGGACCGCCGTCCCGCACCGCCAATCCCCCGGGCCCTGCGGGACGGCCACCCCACCCGGCCACGACCCGCCCGGCCCAGCGGCCCCTGCACACCACGGCGTCCCGGGCCGACAGCTAGAGACACCATGCACGACCAAGGGCACGACCCCTTCGTGGTCCGGGCGGACGGCGAGATCGACCTCGGCACCGCCCCTTCGCTGCGCCGTGCCCTGACCGCCGCGCTCAAGTCACATCGGGAGGTGGTCCTCGACCTGTCGGAGGTGACGTTCATGGATTGTGCGGGCCTGGGCGTCCTGGTCCAGGCCCACAACCAGGCCGACCGGTGCGGCGGGCGCCTGGCCCTTCGCGGCGCCGGCCGCTGCGTGGTCCGGCTGCTCAAGCTCACCGGTCTGAACGGGCGCCTGATCGTCGAGCCCTGACCGGGCGCCGACGGCGTTCGCGCCCGTCCTTGGGACAGAGGGAGAACTGTGGTGACTCTTCGATGGGAGGCGTTCCTGGAGGAGATCCGGGAACGCGGTGAGTACGAAACACCCCAGGAGGCCGAGCGGGCGGCGCGTGTCGTTCTGGCCCTGCTCGGCGCCCACCTGGCGGGCGGTGTGCGCGCCGAACTGGCCGCCCGCCTGCCGGAGACCATGGCCCTGGTCCTGCTCAGCCCGCTGCGGGCGGTCGAGCCGCTCAGCCCGGAGAGGTTCGTGCGCGCGACGGCGGCCTGGATCGAGGGCGCCACCGAGACCACCGCCCTGTGGGACATCGGCGCCGTCCTCAGCACCGTGGCCGACGCGGCCGGCGACGACCTCATCGAGCGTGTCCTGCTCCAGCTGCCGCCCGGCTACGACCTCCTGTTCGGCCGCCCCCAGCCCGGCCACCGGCCCTGACCCCTACCTTCGCGCCGCCGTACCGCCAGCGGCGGCCCACCCCTGGAAGGCCACCACCGCCATGACCCGGTACCGTCTCCTTCTCCAGCAGGTCCGTACCCTCGGCCGCTACACCTCCGACGAGGAGGCCGAACGCGTCCTGCACGCTGTCCTGGCCGTCCTCGGCTCCCAGCTCACCGGCGAGGAGCGCTGCGACGTCGCCGCCAGCCTCCCCGACCGGGCCCGCGCCGTCTTCGCCGCCCAGATCCCCCTGCCCCAGCCGGTCGCAGCGCCCGCCTTCGTCGAAGCCGTCGCCCGCGCCCTGAACACCAGCCTCACCAGCGCCCGCTGGGACGCGTCCTCCGTCCTGGCCGCCCTCAACGACCTCGCCGGCGACCACCTCACCGACCGCCTCCTCGCCGGCCTTCCCCGCGGCTACGCGCTCCTGTTCGGCCGCGCCGACCTCACGATCGCGGCCTGACCCGGGGCGGCACTACCGGGGGAGGGCAACAACCCCCCCACAGGGGCAGGGGGGCGGGGCCAGGGGATTCACCCCGGCCAACGTCCGCCCCCCAAAACCGACCAAAAAAAAGAAACCAAACACCCCCGCCAGGCCTCCCGTTCTAATT
>NZ_JBHVJT010000004.1:104184-146592 GCF_042798815.1 Kitasatospora sp. NPDC057738
GCTCCACCCCCCTTGTCGCCCCCGCCGCTGCCTCCCCCCCCCCCCACCCCCACCCCACCACACTAGGGTCGACGCCCCCCCCCCCCCGGGCCGTTCAATCCGGCCAGCGTCGGCCTCCAAGCGCTGACCGACGACGAGAGACCGACCGCCCCCGCCGGGCGCCCGGTTCGAGTCCGGCGCCACGGTGGTGCGCCGCGACATCGACCTCGGGCAGGTGCGAACGGCCCAGCCGTGCCGGGCGCCGGCCGACACGGGCACGGTGCCGGAGCCAGTTGGCCTGCGGAACCCGCTCCCTCGCACCGGCCAGCCAGGGCGAGCGCGCAATTCGCAGCAGCCGCGACGCCAGGCCCGGGGTCGACCTGAACGCCTGGCCGGGCAGGGTCGCGAGTGCGTTCCGGCAGGAGTCACCTCTGCCCGTGGTCGCCGGATGGGCGGGTGGTGTCGAGGGCGTCGCGCAGGGCGTACAGGTCGGCGATGGTGGCCTGTTCGGCGAAGCGGGCCAGCAGCCGGCGGACGGGGCGGTCGTCACCGTTGCGCACGGCCTCGGTGATCGCTTCGATCAGGGCCGCCTGTCCGTTCCGGGCCGTCTCTGGTGCTGTGGGCACCAGCTCTTCCACTGCCGCCTCCATGCGGTGTGTCGCTCGTTTCTTCGGGCGCACGGCGGCGGCTCGGGGGGTTGCCGCCGCCGCGCAGCGGAAGACTACCTCACACACGGGTGCCGCAAAATCTATGCGCGCCGGAGTAGACATTGCTCGTGGGTGGGTCTAACGTTTCTCTCGTAGACAGCAGTCGGCGATACCGGCCAGACACGAACTGGCCTGGGTTGTTGGACCGAAGTTCGCAGTTCGGTCCGGCAGTGGAGTTCCGAAGCCAGGCAGGCGCAGGACGGCGACGGGACTGGCTGCCGGACCGGGCGGCCCGCAGGCATCAGGGGCCGCCACCAGCGGTACCGAGCAGTGCGCAGTTCAGTGAGTGCAGTACCCGGCAGTCGCCAGACAAGCAGGACCTCGGCAAAGGCGCCCAGACTGCGGGCGCGCGTGCCGAGGAGTCCGGGCAGTGGGGTTCCAGGCCACCGCAGACGCGGGGCGGCCGGCGGGCCCGGGCTGCCGGACCGGGTGGGCCGTCACGGCCACCGACCAGCAGGACGCAGTTCAGCAGGTGCAGTACCAGCAGTACGAAAGTGACAGTTCAGTACAGAGGATGAACGGAGGGCGCAAGCGCCATCAGGATCGCCCGGCCCGTGAACACTCGCCCGGGCGGACACCGCAGACCCCAACGCAAGGACGGTGGTTTCCGGTCACGCATTCGCGATCCCCGCACACCCCTCCCCCGGGGCAGTGCGGAAGTAGAAGGACCGGCCCAGGCCGGTAGATGGTGTTGTTCCCCTTCGGGGCCCCGGAGCCGACACGGCCCCGGGGCCCCTCGACGCGTTCTCCCCGAGAACCAGAGAGGTGCAGTGACTACAACGGCCAGCCCCGACACACCCGACAAACTCGACGACGACGACTACCCCGCCTACACCATGGGCCGCGCCGCCGAGATGACCGGCACCACCCCCGGCTTCCTACGAGCCCTCGGCGAACACCGCCTCATCACCCCCCTGCGCTCCGACGGCGGCCACCGCCGCTACTCCCGCTACCAACTACGCATCGCCATGCGCGCCCGCGACCTCGTCGACCAGGGCACCCCCATCGAAGCCGCCTGCCGCATCGTCATCCTCGAAGACCAACTCGAAGAAGCCCTGCGCATCAACGAGCAACTCCGCCGCACCCAACACCACCAGGAACCCGCCGCGGACACCTGACCGGACCGGCAACCCGGCCACAGCTCCCTCCAGCCGCACGGCCACGCCGCAGGGGCCGGATCGGGGACGGCCTCGCGCTGCACGCTCTGGCCGTCGCCCCGGACGGCAACACCGCAGCGCGGCACAAGACGTGGCGACTGGAGGGCGCGGCCGGGCTGGACGCCGCCGGGCGCGTCCTCGGGATGGTCCGCTCGGAGATGGACGGCACCGCCCGGGGCGCCGGCGCCTTCCGCCTGCCCGCTGTGCCCTTCGTCTCTCCGGCCGGGGCCGTCAGCGGCTCCACCCCGACACCCGGGCCAGCGGTCACGACACCCCGCTCGAGGCTCAGCGACTCCTTGCAGCGGGGACGTAGGGCGTCGAGCCGGGCGGCCGCTCGGCCTGCCGTGGTCCTCAGGAATCGGAGTAGCTGAGGTCCCCGACCGTCCAGCTGCTGACATCCTCGATGGCGATGCGGTACATGCCGCCGGTGTGGGGCAGCCCGAAGTCGCCCTGAAGGATCTTCGCCCGGTGGAGATGCAGATGGGTGGGCCGTGCGGGCGGGCCGTCGGCGGGCGGGGCAAAGAGAGCGGCGAACGGCTTCAGGTGCTCCGAGGCCTGGAGGACCTCCGCCACCCGATCCAACCACAGGGTCACCGGCGCGAGCCTGCCGGTGATCACCGCGCCGGGGACCACCACGGTCAGGGACATCTGATTGCTGTGCTCGGACTCGACCATCGCGGCGATGTCGACGAGCAGCCCGTCAGGGTTCGACATGCCCACCAGAATAGGACACGGCCTCCGCGGCGCCCACGGGCCGGGGCAGCGGCCACGGCGACCACGGGCCTTGCGCCTGCTGCACGGCACGGCGCTACATGGCGGCGACCTGACACGCCGATCGGCTGCGTCGTGGTGCGGGGCAGTTGAGAGCAGCCGTGAGGGTCGGGGCATCGCCCGGATCGTACGGGCCGGCGGTGACGAGCAGGTCGGCTCCGAGGGCGGTGACGGTGAAGCCCTCGGAGCCGAGGACCTCCGCCAGGGCCAGCATCAGCGCGCCGCGGATGCCGCGGAACTCGGTGCGCCCGGCGGCGTCGGCGGGATGCGGGCAGGCGTGGAGGGTCGGTCCGATCAGGTCCTGGCCCGGGCTCCATTCCAGCACCAGGCCGATCCCCGGACGCCGCCGGGCGCAGAGCCCGGCCACCTGGGGCGGCGCCAGTTCGAACCCTCGGAGGGAGAGCACTGCACAGACGGACTCAAACAGATGTTTGTCATCCACGCGCAGAGTTTATCGCCTGCCCAGCCCGCAGCCAGCCGCCCTTGACGTTTCGTCACATGCTGTTCCAGCCATGGCCGGCGAGGCTACAGGGCCGGAGCTGCGGATTCCCGTTCGACCCGATCGGGGTGCGCGTCCCCTGGACGGCGTGCCGACGCGGCGAGCCAGGGGCGTACCGCAGGGGTCCGCACACGCGCGGCACACTCGGCGGAGAGCCGCGTGCGCCCTGGGTCAGAGTCTGAACATCGCGGCGTAGGGCTGGGTGATGCGTTCCCGCCGCGATCCGAAGTCGACGAGTACCGCGATGTCGCTGTCGCCTTCGACGCCGATGGCCCGGCCGAGGCCGTACGTGTCGTGGGTGACGCGGTCGCCGACGGCGAAGTGCTTGCGCGGCGCTTCGATCCGGGCCTTGAAGGGACTGGTGGGCAGGACACGGCGGACTGCTGCAGATTTCGTCATTCCCTGCAGTATGCGCCGAAAGTCGCGGGAGCGGGACTTCTCGACGCACTCAATTTCGGAGCTACGACAGGAATTTCGCGCAAGCCGTCCAGCGCGCCCCCGGATGGCGCCGGTGGGCGTGGTGCGTCGCTTTCACGGGTCTGGCGCGGCCAGGGCAGGCGCTGCGCACCCGCGCGACTCGCCTTCCCCGGGGAAGGCGAGTGGTCGGCGCCGAAGGAGTACGGGTGATCGCTCAACCAGGCCACTCTCCATGTGTGTTGGTGGTCCTGTCGCCTCGCGGCCGACGGCCCCGGGGGAAGGCTCCCGGAGAAGTGGGGGTGAAATATCCACCCGCGACGGGCCTGGGCCTGCTAGAGTCGCTTTAGTTGCAGTAGTGGTTCCCATGAACTTTGTGTGCGCCTGCTGATGTTTCGCAGGCGCCTTTTTGTTTCCCGGCTCTTCCCCGGGTGGGTGCTCATCGCGGCGACTCGAAGCGCGCGCTGTGCGGGCTTCGGACAGCCCCTTGAAGGAGATTTCTTTATGGCTAATGGCACTGTGAAGTGGTTCAACGCGGAAAAGGGCTTCGGCTTCATCGAGCAGGACGGTGGCGGCGCTGACGTCTTCGCCCACTACTCGAACATCAACGCCAACGGCTTCCGTGAGCTGCTCGAGGGCCAGAAGGTCGAGTTCGACGTCACGCAGGGCCAGAAGGGCCCGCAGGCCGAGAACATTCGTCCGCTGTAGTTTTTCTGCCACGGCACCCGCCTGGTAGCGAGGGGCCCGCACCGCGTACATGATGCCCGGTGCGGGCCCCTCGGCATTGCGCCACGACGCGCTTCCCCGGCTGATTCCGGCCCCCTGGCTCCGCCACCGGCGGCCATCCCCACGCGAGACGCACAGCGCCGCGTCCGGATCGCCGCCCTGCCGTGACACCCCGCGGTTCGAGGTTCTCCGCTCCCGCCCTCCGCGGCGAGCGCCGACCTCAAGGTGACGTGCCGCACGGTTCCACCGTCCACGCCCCGCACTCCACACTTCGGCCCGTTCCTTGCGGCCTCCTGCCGGCGCCCCGCGCTGCGGAGCTTCCTCGCGACGTGCCGCCCCAGGAAGGTCTCACATGAACCGCTCCAGCCGCTCCCCGTACCAGAACGCCAACTCCCGTTCCTCGTCCTCCTCCCGCTCCGGCGGCAGCTCCTTCTACGGCGACCGGCCCGCCGGCGGCCGTGGCGGCCGCCAGGGTTCTTCTCCGCAGGGCGAGTTCGCGATGCCGGTGAGCACCACCCCGGCGCTGCCGGCCGTCGAGGCGTTCGACGCACTGGACATGCCGAAGGCCCTGCTCTCCACCCTGACCCGTCAGGGCGTCACCGAGCCGTTCCCGATCCAGGCCGCGACGCTGCCGAACTCGCTGGCCGGACGCGACGTCCTCGGACGTGGACGGACGGGCTCCGGCAAGACCATCGCGTTCGGCCTCGCGGTGCTGGCCCGCACCGCCGGCCGGCGCGCCGAGCCGCGCCGCCCGCTGGCCCTGGTGCTGGTCCCCACCCGCGAGCTCGCGCAGCAGGTCACCGACGCCCTCACCCCGTTCGCCCACGCGGTGCGGCTGCGGATGGCGGCCGTGGTGGGCGGGATGTCGATCGGCCGCCAGGCCCACGCCCTGAACCAGGGGGCGGAGGTCGTGGTAGCCACCCCCGGCCGGCTCAAGGACCTGATCCAGCGCGGCGACTGCCGGCTGGACGGGGTCGGCATCACGGTGCTCGACGAGGCCGACCAGATGGCCGACATGGGCTTCCTGCCGCAGGTCACCGAGCTTCTGGAGCAGGTCGCCGAAGGCGGCCAGACCATGCTGTTCTCCGCCACCCTGGACCGCAATGTCGACCGCCTGGTGCGGCGCTTCCTCAAGGACCCGGTCACCCACTCGGTGGACCCGTCCGCGGGAGCGGTCAGCACCATGGAACACCACGTGCTGCACGTGCAGAACTACGACAAGAACGCCACGATCGCCCACATCGCCTCCCGCGACGGCCGGGTGATCATGTTCATCGACACCAAGCACGGCGCCGACCGCCTGGTGGACGACCTGCTCGCCAACGGCGTGAAGGCCGCCGCCCTGCACGGCGGCAAGTCCCAGCCGCAACGCACCCGCACCCTGGAGCAGTTCCGCACCGGCCAGGTCACGGCCCTGATCGCCACCAACGTCGCCGCCCGCGGCATCCACGTCGACGGCCTCGACCTCGTCGTCAACCTCGACCCGCCGAGCGACCACAAGGACTACCTCCACCGCGGCGGCCGCACCGCCCGGGCCGGCGAGTCCGGCACCGTCGTCACCCTCGTCCTGCCCAACCAGCGCCGCGAGATGGCCCGCATGATGACCACGGCCGCCATCACCCCCGTCACCACCAGGGTCAGCGCCGGCGACGAGGACCTCGCCCGCATCACCGGCGCCCGCGTGCCCACCGGCATCCCCACCGTGATCGCCGCCCCCGTCGTCGAACGCCCCCGCCGCAGCCCGTCCACCAGCCGTAACCGTCGAGGACGCCCCGCCCACGCGGCGGGTGACACCCGCGCGACCGGCGCGGGCCGCGACAACCAGGGCTCCTCCGGCCGCCGCCGGGCACCGAGGCGCGTCGCCCTCGCCGCCTAGGAGGCAGGTGTGGGCCTGGACCGCCGCCGCGGTCCAGGCCCACACGACTCACCAGCGCGAAACACGAGTCCCGGCCCGCTCCGGCGGACCCCGCCGGCCATCCCACCGCCGAGGCCCCGACCACCGCCGGCCCCGGCGGAAACCGACACCAAGGAGTCCGCCCATGACCCTCACCCTCGAACACCCCGCGACCACCGCCACGGTCGGCGACCTCATGAGACACCCCGAGCTGCAGATCAGCGACGACGTCATGGTCGACATGGCGATCGACATCCTGCACAGCTCCGGCGCCGACCACCTCCTGGTCCGCGACGACGACGGCCGCTGCGCCGGGCTGCTGACCCGCATGCACCTCGCCCCGTTCCAGACCCGCACCCAGGCCACCGAGCGCACCCCTGTGCGCGACATCGTCCTCGACCAGGCCCCGTTCGCCACCGCCGACATGCCCGCCGACACCGCAGCCGCCGCCATGCGCGCCCGCGGCCTGGACACGTGGCCGGTGGTCGACCCCGACGGCCACGCCATCGGCCTGCTCAGCTTCTAGGCCCGCCCTGCCGGCGCCGACGCGCCGGCAGTCGCGTGCCCAGGGCGCTGTCCGCGACGGCGTTCAGCATTTCGGCCGCTGTCCTGGTCCCGGTCGCCCATCGCGTCGAACACCAGGGCGCCGGTCCCCGATCGCAGGCGGATGTCGAGGGCAGGGGGTCGGACTCCGCGGGGACCGCCACCGAGTACTCCTCGCAGCCCCGGTCTCGGGCGGGCCGGGGCGCCCGCAAAGCGGGCGACTTGCCTGACGACCCGCGTTCGGCAGCGCAACCCCACCGTAGCGCCCCCCGAGTCAAGGTCCGGGCGCCTGGAACCGGTCCGCGCCAGTGAGACAGGGGGTTGGGCAGCCTGGCCGTTGGAGAACGGTCGGCCGGCGATCGGGGACTGAGGGGTAGTCGTGTCCCGGGGCGGCCTGCGGTGAGCGCCCGTCGCTCACCGCGGACCGGTCTCGTCGGCCTGGCAGGCGGGTCAGGTGTCGGCGGCGGACTCCTGGCCGCGCGGGGAACGGCGGAGCTCTTCGTTGATGCGCAGGGCTTCTTCGAGTTGGTCTTCGAGGATGACGATGCGGCAGGCGGCCTCGATGGGGGTGCCCTGGTCGACGAGGTCGCGGGCGCGCATGGCGATGCGCAGTTGGTAGCGGGAGTAGCGGCGGTGGCCGCCGTCGGAGCGCAGGGGGGTGATGAGGCGGTGTTCGCCGAGGGCTCGCAGGAAGCCAGGGGTGGTGCCGGTCATCTCGGCGGCGCGGCCCATGGTGTAGGCGGGGTAGTCGTCGTCGTCGAGGGAGTCGGGGGTATGCGGTCGAATGGTTGCCGTGGTCACTGCACCTCTTCTTGTTGTTGTGTCCGGGGACGCGCTGAGGGGCCCCGGGGCCATTTCGGCTCCCGGGGCCCCGAAGGGTTTTACACCATCTGCCGGCCTTGTGGCCGGCTTCCTTGTATCCGCACTGCCCCGGGGGAGGGGGTGTGCGGGGATCGCGTATGCGTGACCGGAAACCACCGTCCTTGCCTTGGGGTCTTCGGATTCCGCCCGGGCGACTTCCTCACGGGCCGGGCGATCCTGATGGCGCTCTGTCCCCTCCATTCATCCTCTGTACTGGCCTGGTACTGCGAACTGCTTGGTACTGCGGAACTGCTTGTACTTCGAACTGCGTGGTAGTGCCAACCACTCGGTGCTGCTGTGGCGGTCCTTGCGGTCCACCGGGTCCGGCAGCCAGCCCCGTCGCCCGTCCTGCTAACCACTCGGCTTGGAACCCCACTGCCGGACTCCCAGCGCGCGCGCCCGCAGTCTGGGCGCCTTCACCGGGATACCGCGTACTTCGACTGCTGGTACTGCCCAACTCGACTTCACACTGCTGGTACTGCGCTTACCGAACTGCGGTACCGCTCGGTGGCGACCCCTGATGCCTGCGGGCCACCTGGCCCGGCCGCCAGTCCCGTCGCCGTCCTGCACCATCCCTGGCTTCAGGACCCTGCAACCGTTCCTACCTGCGAACTTCTGTACTGCTGCCCGCCAGTTCGTGTCTGGCGGGTACCGCTGACCTCGTCTACGAGAGAAACATTAACCACGGTGCGCGGCAATGTCTACTCCGGCGGGCATAGATTTTTCGGTGCCGGTTGGGGAGGTAGTCTTCGCCCCGCACGGGGTGGGGCGGCCGGTCGCCGCAGCCGTGCAAGGACGGGAGACGCCGCGCCCAGCGGCCAGGACCACAAGTGAACGGGAGGCGAGCGGTGGAAGGGCCGCAGGCCGCGCGGCAGGTGCGCACCCCCGACCCCCATACCCAGGCGTCGCTGGCGGCGGCCATAGGCGAAGCAGTCCGAGACCGGGACGAGCGGGGCCTCCGTAGGCTTCTGGCCCGCTTCGCCGAACAGGCCGCCATCACGGACCTGCCCGCCCTGCGCGACGCCATCGACACCCCCCACGACGATGACAGTCCGCCGCGGGCCCGATAGGCCCAGCCGGCCCGCCGCATTCCTGAATCAGAAGGCGCGGACAGCGGCATCACAGGTCAGGCAGACGTATCCGGCCCAACGCGGCGGATGCCACCCCTGCCCCGGCCGTTCCGGGCTCCATCGCTCGACCACCATCGCGCCGGTGTCCATTCCGCACGCGGTCGAAGGCCCCGGGCCATCGGGGGCATCCGGATCCGAGAGAGCGGCGTGGACCCGGCGCACCGACAGGACGTCCACCGGATCACCGCCCACCCCCAGGATGCGCGCGTCCAACGGCTCAACCAGCTCCAGCAGAACCACGATCCCCATGGTTCAACCGTGCGCGCCCAAGGCCGCGCACGCGACCGCACCCGGGCAAGGGCGGCCGGCCGTGGACCACGCCGGGCACCCCGCTGGCGACCCGCCGTACGGGCCCGGACCGGAAGGTGGGTCCGGGCCCATACGAACGGGTCCGCTGGCGCCCAGGGTGCTCGCCGGTGCAGGCGAGCGACACCCGGCAGGGCGGCGGCCGGTCGGCGCGGCAGGGACTGGGAACGAACGTCCAGGCCGCGCCGCCGGGGTCAGACGGAGATGGCCTCGCGTTCGACCTTGGCCGTGATGGTGATCCTGCGGGGGCGGGAGAGCCGGTCGAGGTCGCGCAGGGAAGTTGGTACGCATCAGCAAGGGGGATCAGCTCCTCACAGTCGTGAACGGTCACGGGTGCCCACGGACGGCATGGCGCCGGACCTGCCCAGCCCTGTTCTCCCGCCCGGGCACCTCGACGAGAAAGTTATAGCGCCACAAAAGCTTTCTTGATAAGGTGGCACTCAACTTTAGCGAGCCTTCTAAACGCCACCTTCGGCGCACTGCCAGCCTGAGGCCAGGGCCCCCTGTGAGAACGCTGCTGCTGGCGGCGGTGGCCACCATGGCCCGTTCGGCACGGCGCTGGCCATCCAGTCCTCGCTGGTCGGCGTGGGCGAGGTCGTCTTCGGTGGAGCACTGGTGGGCCGAATGCTGTACTGCGGGCGAGGCGCTGAGGCGGCGGAGGCGTCCAGAGCGAGGGCTTTCTGGGCCTGCTTGATCAGGGCGGGCATCTTGGCGTTCTCGTCGACGGGCAGGCCGCGTTCGCGCAGGACTGTCTTGGCGGTGGCCTCGATCAGCTGCTTGGCGCTACCGATGGCGCCGGCGGGGTCGTCGGAGAGGTCGCGGTGGACCGCTCCAGCGGGACGGTGAGGTCCTCCAGCCACTTGCCCTGCCACTCATCACGCCGGGCGACCCGCATCAGCTCCTCGAAGACCAGCAGAGCCCGCTCCACGTGGCCCCGATCCCTCCAGTCGACCGCCTGGGCGTAGGACTGGAACGAGGAGCGTCGTGCCCCTGTGTCCTGGTAGTGCAGCTCGTCCGGGGCGACGGGCGCGAAGCCCTGCCCTTCCCAGGCCACTGCGATGTCTCGGAGGTTTCCGCAGGTCAGCGCCTCGCTGACCTGCGGAAACGACCGACTGGCCGAGTCGTGTCGATTGCTCTGGATCTCGCAATGTGAAATGAGAGTGCACTGAGTTCGATCTCGGCATGAGTTCTGTGCCGTACGGCTCCCGCTCGACCTCCGCACCGCAGCGCCATCCACTACCTCTTCGGCCAAGAGCTCACCCGGCTCGCGGCCCTGCCCGCAGAAGCCCTCACCATCCGGGACAGCGAGGGCGTTCTCCTGCTGGACCACGCACCGATCCGGTTGCCGGAATCGCTGCCCCTGCCCGCGGCCGAGCTCACCTGCCGGCAGCCGACCTAGCTGGTCGCGGTCTCCGCCGCCTCGAACCGGGCGAAGGCCGACAAGGACCCGAGCAGCTGGCGGCCGCCGCTGCGATCGTACTGGTGCACCTACTCCCGCGCCTGGACCGGCTGTGCATCTACATGCCCGCCGGCGCCGTGACCCTCGACGTCACCACGACCGGCGGCACCGGCACGGCCTATCTCTACTACAACGCCGACACCTGGGCCTCGAACACCGCCCACACCGCCTCCTCCACCAAGAGCACCGGCACCCAGAACATCACCGTCACCAACTCGACAGCCGGCTACCGCTACCTCAGCCTCTACGGCAGGACCGCGTTCAGCGGCGTCACCGCCACCACCCAGTACTGACCCGCACACACCCGCGCAGACAACCCACCGCAACACCACGCGAGGGCGTTCGCGCACCGGCAACCCGCCGGCGCGCGAACGCGCCCTCGCCCCAGCAGGCACCGAACACAATCGCCCCACACGGATGCCTCCGAGGCCAGGGTCTTCACCTGCACCAGCACCGCGCCGCCTGCCGCAGCCGCCCACATCACGGCGGCTCCGGCCCCCTTCCCGTCCGACCACGAGCAGGCATTCCACGAACTCGACCTGGCCGTTGCCCTCGTCCTCAACGCACCCCAGGCCGGCCGCTCCCTCGGCCGGCTCATCAACTCCGACCAGGTTCACCCCGAAGGCGCGCTCGTCTTCGGCAGCCTGCTGTTCGTCACCAACCGTATGGACACCGCCCAGTTCTGGTGGCAGTTCGCTGCCGGCTCCGGCAGCGCCACCACCGCGTACCTGCACCACCTCACCCTCGGCGAGACCCTCGACGCGGCCAGGCCGAGAACGTCCCGGCTAAACCACAGACCCGCCGCGCCTTCCAGGCCCTGACCCCGCTGACCCCGCCAGCACGGGCCGCGCAGGAATCCGGTTTGTGATCACCGGATCGTGCCGTAGACTCAGGCTCACCGACGCGGGGTGGAGCAGCTCGGTAGCTCGCTGGGCTCATAACCCAGAGGTCGCAGGTTCAAATCCTGTCCCCGCTACCACGTACGTCGAAGGGCGGACACACATCGTGTGTCCGCCCTTCGACGTACCAGCCTGTGTTCAGGCCATCCGCACCGGCGTCCAGGCGCCGTCGCACCTCGGCTTCTCCGAGCGTCGCCGCCACCAGGTGCAGAGCGGGGCTCGGGGGCGACCCGGTGAGCAGCACGCGGATGGCCTGAGACGCCGCGGGCCGACTGCGACGTCTGCCGCCCGGCCGGTGGCCGGGCGGCAGACGCGAGGCAGGGCACCGAAACCAACGCAGCTTCGGGAGGGCAGAGCCGAACCGACGTGGACTTCTATGCCGTGATCCCGCGATCCTGTGACCGAGCAGTCCCAGGCGTTCCTACTTGCCGGGCAGGAACTCGGTGTCGCCGACGGGTGAAATTAGGTTCTGGATCACTTTCCGGGCTCTGTCGCTGATTGAGGGGTTCGCGCGGGGCCACAGATAGGTGGGCATCACCTGGGCGTGGCTGATGGAGTTCGGGTCGCTGACCTGCTCTTCCCGGGTGTCGGGGTGGAGATCGAAGAGATGATTGTCGGGGAGGGCGAGGTTCGCCTTGCCGTACGGTCCGTGGCGGCGTCGGCCGCCTGTCCGGGATGCGAGCACAGATCGTCGCGGTTGCACTGCTACTACAAGCGGCGACTGGCAGATCGCCCCGTAGCCGGCAGGCGGGTGCGCCTGGAACTGAGAGCGCGGCGTCCGGTGTGCGGCAACGACCGGTGCGGGCGGCGGACGTTCGCCGAGCAGATCCCGGATCTGACGTCCCGACACGCTCGCCGCACGACCGCCCTCACCGCTCAACTCACCGAGATCGCACTGTTCCTGGGAGGGCGGGCCGGAGCCCGGCTCTCGGGACGTCTGGCCATGACCGCGTGCAGGGACACACTGCTGCGCCTCATCCGAGCACTGCCCCTCCCATCATCGGGCCTCGTCCCGCGCCTGGGTGTGGACGAGTTCGCCGTGCGCCGCGGTCGCACCTACGCGACGATCCTCATCGACATGGACACCCACCGCCCGGTCGACGTCCTCACGGACCGCACCGCCAACACCTTCGCCGCCTGGCTGCGCGACCACCCCGAGGTGCGGATCATCTGCCGTGACCGCGCCGACTCCTTCCGCGACGGCGCCCGCGCCGGTGCGCCACAAGCCCAACAGGTCGCCGACGCCTGGCACCTCCTGCACAACCTCGCCGAGGCCGTCGAACGCGTCGTCGGCCGCCATCGCGCCGACCTGCGCGAACCCCTCACCGCCGGTGACAACCACGATGACGTGCCCCGTTCCGGGACCACCGCCCTCAACGAGCTGGACATCCACGGCAGGCCGCGTCCCCTGGTCGCCCGGACCCGTGAGCGCCACCAGCAGATCCACGAACGCATCGAACGCGGCCACAGCTTTCGTGCCATCGCCCGTGAACTCCGCCTCAGTCGTGGCACCGTCCTGCGCTTCGCCCGAGCCGCCGACGTCGAGCAACTCCTCGTGGCCGCGACCCACCGCCCCAGCCTGGTCGACGACTACCGGCGCTACCTGCACCACCGGTGGATGGAGGGCTGCACGAACGCCGCCGCGCTCACGCGGGAGATCCAGCAGTTGGGCTACCGCGGGGACGTCAACACCGTCCAGCGGCACCTGCGGCCCTACCGCAACGGAGCGATCCCGGCGGAGGCCCCGCTTCCTCACTTGACCGTGCGCCGCGTCACGGACTGGATCATGCGCCGACCCGACCGGCTCGACGACACCGAACGCAAGTGCCTTGAGGAGCTGTGCGAGCGCAGCCCCGCGCTGGCCACGACCACCGAGTACGCCCGGCGCCTGGCCACCATGGTTCGCGAGCGCCGCAGCGAGCACCTGGCCCTCGACGTCTGGCTCGCCGATGTCCGTCTCGACGGACAACGAGAACTCCGCTCGCTGGCCGGCGGGATCCGACGTGACCGCGCGGCTGTCCTCGCCGCCCTGACCACCACCCTCACCTCGGGCGCTGTCGAAGGCAACGTGACCAGGATCAAACTGCTGAAGAGACAGATGTACGGCCGGGCCAACTTCGACCTCCTGCGACGCCGCATCCTCCTGTCACCGTGATCAACAAGGAGGAACCCCTCAATCAGCGACAGAGCCCGGAAAGTGATCCAGAACCCGAAATTAGGGCCACGGACGGCGACGGCCAGGACGTGGTCGTGCTTGGCCTCCTCCTGGCGGGCCCGGAAGTCCGGGTGGCACAGGTACCGGGCCGGTCGGCGGCGCACCCACCACCTGGATGCGACCGTTGAACCTGGGACAGATCCACAAGTCCGTAGGCGCCGGCGAGGGGCCCGGACCCTTGAGTCGGGCCACGGCATCGTCGTCACCTAGCGTCGCACCCGTCGCATCGCGCTGGAGGAAGCCGCGCCCGTGCCGAACCCGGTGCCAGCCGCGACGGGGGTTCACTGGACGTCAGACGGGTTGTCCGTCGCTCCGGCAGCTGGTCGTACGGATCGTCACCGACTGCGACCGGCGGCCCCACGGTCGATGGGTTCGGGCGCCGCGCGGGGTCAGTGCGGTCCGCCCGGAGCCCGGAAGTCCCGCACCCGCTCGACGACCGACCGCTCAGGTGGCGGCAGGCGGTCCGCCGGGCGTTCGGTGGGTGGCTGATGGCGGGGCCGACCGGTCGAGGACTCCTTGGTCTCCCGCGCCCTGACCGCGAGGTCGCGCAGCTCGGCCTCGCTCGTTACGGCCCGTACGGCCGGGAAGAGCCGCGCCTCCTCGTCGCCGGCGTGCCGGGTCACCTCCTCGGCCAGCCGGGCGACCAGCCGGTCGAAGCGGGGCGAGGTGACGTGGGTCGGGCGGAGTTCCTCCAGCAACGCCTCCACCGCGCGGTGGTCGGCGAGTTCGCGTTCCACAACGGCCGGCCCGTCGGCCAACCGGTCCCGGGCGATCGGATAGAGGTGTTGCTCCTCCGCCCGGGTGTGGCGGACCAGTTGATCGGTCACGAGATCGGCCAGGTCCTTGCGCTGCAGGTCCCCACTGGGTACGCCACTGAGTTCGCTGAAGTGGACCAGCACGGACCGGTGGTCGGCGGTCAGCTGCTCCAGCAGGTCTTCGTCGTAGTGCACGGCGAATGCTCCGTTCTGTGTCCTTGCCGGGTAGGGGGCGGCCCGCCGGCGGGCCCTGAAGCCCCGTCTCCGTCATGGGCGGGTTCCCATCGCCCCTGCGTGTCCCTCGGGAGCCCCGGAGCCAAACGGTCGTCCGCACGTGGCCCGCACTCAGCGCGGGTCGGCGGCCCCGGCCCGGGTACGCAGCGCGGCATCGATTCCCCGGAGGAAGTGTTCGAGGTCACCGGGGTTGCGTGAAGTCACCAGCCGCCAGTTGTTGGCGTCGTCCGTGACCAGCGGTTCGTCGGCCCAGGTGGCGCCGGCGTTGGCCAGGTCGGTACGCAGCGACGGGTAGGAGGTGAGCCGCTTGCCGTAGGCCACGCCCGCTTCGGCCAGCAGCCATGGGCCGTGGCAGATGGCGGCGACGGACCGTCCGGCGGTGGTGAAGGCGAGCACCGTGTCAACGGCCGCCCGGTGGAGCCTGAGGGTGTCCGCGTTGATGGTGCCGCCCGGGATGAGCAGCAAGTCGTAGTCGCTGGCGTCGACCTCGTCGAGGGTGAGTGTCGGTTGCACTGTCTCGCCGGGCTCCCTGTCCCCGACCAGGGTGCGGATCCCGTCCTGTTCGGGGGCGGCGATGTCGACGTGGACGCCGTTCTCGCGCAGGTGCAGTACGGGGACGAGCAGTTCGTCCTGTTCGACGCCGTAGTTCGTCACGATCGCCAGGACCTTGCCGTGCTGGGTCATTTCTCCTCCTGGTACGCGGATTTCCCTCGGGTGCGCGAACGCGCACCCAGGGCTCGGCGGGTACCCGCCGAGCCATGGGCCATGCCGGATCAGCCGTTCCTGATCCGGCATGGCCACGGGCCGCCAGGAGGGTGTCCCGGCGGCCGGTGGCGTGGACGGTCGACAGCGGATTCAGCCCGGACTGATCCGGCCGCGCCAGCCGCCCTCCTCCGTGCCGCGTTCCTCGATGAACTCCTTGAACCGCTTCAGGTCTCCCTTCACCCGGCGGTCGACCACTCCTGTGACGTCGGCGGCCTTCTCCACCATGCCCTCGGGCCGGAAGTCGATGGCCATGGCGACCCGGGTGTGGCCCTGGTCGAGTTGTTGAAAGGTCACCACGCCCTTCTGGTCCACTTCGCCGTCGGTGGTCCGCCAGGCGATCCGCTCGTCGGGCAGCTGGTCGACGATCTCGGTGTCGAACTCACGGGTGACGCCGCCGATGCTGGTCCGCCAGTGGTTGTGGCGGTCGTCCAGCTGGGTCACCGAGTCGACGCCCTCCATGAAGCGCGGGAACTCCTCGAACAGCGTCCACTGGTTGTACGCGGTGTGCAGGGGGACGTCCACGTCCACGGACTCCTTGACCATGCTCATCCCGGCCTCCTCTCACGGTTCGACCGGGGCTGTCCCGGCCGTACCGTGCGCCTGCCCCGCCGGTGCCGGCCCAATCACGCGTCCCGGGCCGCGCGGTCGCCCTCGTCCGGAACGCGGGCACCGATCGGCCGGTCGACGGCCGTCACCGTCCGACCGGCCGACCTGTGACCACCGCGGGGCGGGGTACGCCGTGGGCAGCGAACGGCGCCGGAGGGCACGCGTCCCCGCGCTCACTCCCCGCCGGCCGGGCCGTCCGAGTCCCGGTGGTCCCGCTCCGCAGGCCGCGGCGATCGCCCGTGCCGCCGGTGGCTGGTGTCGCAGAACGGGTACGTGCGGCTGCGCCGGCAGGCACACAGGGCCACCACCGGACGGTCGGACAGCCGCCGAGTGCCGTCCGGCAGGACGACCTCCACCGGTCCCTCGACCAGCAGCGGGCCACCCGGCACGACGAACACCCGGGTGGCGGGGCGCTCAACGCTCTCGGACACCGCGCACCACCACCAGCTCCTCCTCGCGTTCGCCCGGCCGGATCAGTCCGAGCCGCTCGAACAGGGCGGCCCGGGCCGTCATGACCGGCCCGAAGAGCTGCCGCCGTCGCGCCGCCACCTCCGTACGCAGTGCGGCTGTGTGCAGGAGCGCCAGGGTGGCCGGCACGTCCGCGAGTGCGGACTGCACGACCAGCAGCACGCCGCCCTCGGCCAGCGCCCCGGGAACCGTCCGGCAGATCCGGTCCAGGACCAACCGTCCGTCCGGTCCGGCGTCCCAGGCCAGCGCTGCACCCCGGCCGGGAGCCGCCCCGGCCGGGTCCGTCGGGACGTACGGGGGATTCGCGGTCACCAGGTCGAAGCGCTCACCGGGCAACGGCGCCAGGAGGTCGCCCCGGCGCAACCGGACCCGGTCGTGGTGCAGCCGGGTGTTGCACCAGGCGGCGGCCACCGCCCGGGCGGACAGGTCCACCGCCGTGACGAGGGCCCCGCTGCGCGCCGCCGCGATCGCGACGGCCCCGGTCCCGGTACACAGGTCGAGCACCCGGCTGGAGCCGTCCAACGGCTCCCGTCCCACACAGGCGGCCAGCAGTTCGGTGTCACCCTGGGGCGCGTAGACCCCGGGTGGGCGGATCAACAGCATGCCGAGCGGCTGCCCGACTGGGCACGGTTCACACCTGCCACACCGGGCACCGCAGCGGTGAGCACACCACCCCTGCACGACGGGCTCGGGGCGCACGCCGAGGCCGGCCACCCGACGCCACGCCTGCCGGACCCCCGTGATGCCGACACAAGCGAGGAGAGGGAGCCTGGTGAGGTGGACGACAGCGGCACCCCGGGCGGTACGGGCCACGGCCAGGAGCTGCCACCGACGGTAGGCGTAGAGGAGGAGTACTTCGTCGTGGACCCCGCGACCCGGGCCGTGGTTCCCGGCGGTCCGCGGCTGGCCGCCCGCGCCGCGGGCGTGCTGGGAGACCTGGTGTCCGGTGAGTTCACGGACCTCCAGGTCGAGGTGCGGACACCACCGTGCGCCACGATGGGCGAACTGTCCGCCCAGCTCGTTCGGTTGCGCCGCACGCTCGCCGCGTGCGCCGAGGCCGAGGGCCTGACGGTATGTCCCAGTGCGACGCCCGTGATCGGGGGCGGTAGCGCGGTGCCGGTGGGCGACCACCCCCGGTACCGCGACGGGGTGGAGCTGTTCCGGACCCTGATGGACGACTTCGCGGTCTGCGCCCTGCACGTCCACGTCTGCCTGCACGACCGCCAGGTGGCGGCCCTGGTCGGCAACCACCTGCGCCCGTGGCTGCCGCTGCTGGTGGAGATGAGTGCCAACTCGCCGTTCCACGCCGGACGGGACACCGGATACGCGAGCTGGCGCTCGGTGCTGCGGCTGCGCTTCCCCTCCCTCGGACCGCCACCGTGGGTCGAGTCCTTCGACGACTACCGGCGCGTCGCCAGCGCGATGGCGGAGGTCGGCGGGAGCTCCTTCGCCGAGCTTCCGTTCTGGGACACCCGCCCGCACCCCCGCCTGCCGACGCTGGAGGTGCGGTGCATGGACGTTCCGGCCGAGTCCGCGGACTCGGTGGCCCTGGCGGCCGTCGTGCGCGGTCTGGTGGTGACCTCCGCCCGCCTGGCGGAGCGCGACGACAAGGGCCCCCGGCTGCGCGGTGAGCTGTTGCGCGGCGCGTACTGGTACGCGACCCGCGACGGCTGGCCGGGGCCGGGAGCGGACGCGCTGACCGGGCGCGTCCTGCCCGCCCCGGAGCGCGCACGGAGGCTGGTCGAGCACATCGGCGCGGCGTTGGAGGACCTGGGGGACCTGGAGCGGGTCACGGCCTTCGTCGACCGGCTGGCCATCCGCGGCAGCGGCGCCCACCGTCAGCGTGCCGCCCACCGGGCCGGCGGCCTGCCCGCGGTCGTGGACGACCTCGCGAACTGCATGACCACCCCGCAGGCCGTCCCGCCCCGGTCATCCGCACGGCGGACCCTCCGGGGGTGCGACCCCGACGGGTGTGCCAGCGTGGAGGAAGCCGGAAGGGCACCCGGCCCCATGTCCACGGACGCCCGCGACCGCCCGGAGAAGCCGATGGACGACAGAGCGCAGCAGCACGGACAACCGCCCGAGCGCGGCGGTCGGGTGCGCCGAGACGGGTACGCCCGCCTGAACGCCGCGGACCTCGGCATCGACACCGTGGCCCTGGCCGAGGACTTCACCCGGCTCGCCGACTCCTACCAGGGCCTGCCGCCGGATCCGTACGCCCGTGAGACCCACCGCTTCCGCCGCTACTCGCATGCCGTCCACCTGCCCTGGACCGGCGAGCTGTCCTACATCCCCGGTACCCCCGACGAGGAGTTCGGCACCGTCACGGAGTACTGGCAGGACGAGCACAACCCCGAGTACCCCCGGGTGCGGCGCCGGTTGCCCGACATCCCGGAGGCCTTGCACCGCAACCGGCTGCTCGACGCCCTCGTCCGCGCCGACCTGGACCGTGCTCTGTGGCTGGAGGACCTGCACCGCGTCCCCGTCTACGTCGGCATCCACCTGATCTCGCTCGGCGTCCACGACCAGGAGCAGGAGGCGGTGTCCTCACCGAACTGCCTGCACCAGGACGGCGGTTCGCCGGCCACCTTCACCTTCGCCCACCTGATCGGCCGCCGGAACGTGAAGGGCGGCGAGAACGTCATCGCCACCCCGGAGAGCGCCGGCCGGCAACCCTACGCGCTGCCCCCGGAAGCGATCCACGACCGCTTCGTGCTGACCGAGCCGCTTGACGGCTACGGCGTGCACGACCGACGCGTCAGCCACTACGTCGGCCCCGTCCGCCTCGGTGACGACGGGAACGAAGGGCGCCGCGACATCCTCATCGTCGGAATCGCCCCCTACGCCCCCGGGCTTTGACCGGGGGGATCCACTCCCTGAATTCGCTCCGGCGCTTCGTGGTCGAGCCTCGGGACGCGGTCCCCTGGTGACGTGCCTTACGAGAGACAGCTCAACGCACCGCAGGCGCTCGAAACGAGGATGATCGCGCGGGTACGGCTGCTGTCCCGGCCGAGGACGGGTGGGAATGCTGCGGTCAGAGCAGCGGGGTGGCGTGCAGGCAGGTGTGCCGGCCGGGCCCTGTGGCGGCGTCCAAGGGCCTGGCCGTACCGGCTTGGATCTCCACCCTGAAGGTTCCGGTGTCGTCGGCGTAGATCGGGATGCCGTCGGACGTCCTGTCGCCGGTGGCGTGGACAACGACGATCTCGGGCGGGCGTTGCGCGCCTGGTGGGCCCGGCATGGTGATCGCGTAGCGCTCGGAGGTGTCCATGGCGGACCTCATGGTGCAGGTGGGGCACCGGCGTCGGCGAGGGCGGCGCGGACGGTGTCGCGGACGGTGAAGCCCTGTCGGTGCCGGTGACCTCCAGCAGGCGCCTGGTCCGAGCGAACGGGACGGCCGAGACCAGGGCGGTCGCGGCAGCGCAGGCGTCCGAAGCGCGCTTGGAGCAGGGCGTCGAGACGAGTGGAGTCGCGCAGAAGGAGGTGGGACAGGTCGATCTCACGGGGCGGGCCGTCCTTGACCGCGCGGACGAGGGTGTCCTCCAGCCGACCGCGCCGGTCATGGTCGTCCTTGCCGCCCCGGCGGATGGTGCCGGCTGTCCCGGGCAGGTCTGCGACCGTGATCCGCAGGGCCGGGCCGGCAGACGTCCTCGGCGGACAGTGGTGGGCGGACATGATCGGCCTCCTCGCGCGAGGGAAGCTGTCCGCTTATGATCCTGCCCCACCGATGGGCTCGAAATCCACCGGCCTGGGCCGCCGGAGTCGCCCGCTCGACCGGCCTCGGCGACACCCTTGAGGATCACCGCGCCAGTCGGGGGCAACCCACCAACCCGCATGCTCGTTGCCCAGAGGCCTCGCCGACCCGGCTGCCCGCAGGCAACGCCGTGGGCGACGGTGACGGGCTGATGGCGATCATCGCCTGCGGAGGGCACCGTGTGGCGTGTTGCCGCGCCCGCGGCCCGCCGGGGACGGTGTCGGTAGACAGTGGAGGCGGCTGTCTTTGCGTACCGGACGGAGAGGGCGTCGGCATGACGTTTCAGCATCCTGCTCGTAAGCATGGGAACGGTCGGCGCGGGCGGTTCGAGGAGTTCGCGGAGCTGGCGTCGAACTTCACCAGCTCGCCGCTGTTCGCGCTGGTGTGCCTGTGCCTGGTGGGCGCGGTCGTCGCGGTACATGTGGCCGGGCTGCCGATCGAGTGGCAGCTTCTGGTGGGCGATGCGATGGGCGCGGTGACGCTCTTGCTGCTGGCGATGCTGAAGAACTCCGAGCGACGGGCCGAGCATGCCATCCAGCGCAAGCTGGATGCGATCGTCCGGGCGATGCTGGAGCAGCATGAAGGTAAGCGCGGTCAGGCTTACGAGGATCTGAAGGCAGCCATCGGCATGGAGGAGCGGCTGTAGGGGCCAGGGAGGATTCAGGTCTGGGCGGCGATCGCGACGCACAGCACCGTGACGCCGAGGGCGAGCCGGGCGAGGTAGTCGCCGAGATGTCCAGAACGCAGGCGGCGCAGCGCCCGTACAGCTCGGGCAGCCGCGTGCCGGTCGGCAGCGGGCCGGCGGAGGGCTGTGGTGGCCAGGATGTCGCAGCCGGTCCGGGGCAGTCTGCGACCGGCGACGGCGAGCAGTGCCGCCCCGAGCAGGGGAATGGCCACCGCGAACGGCAGCAGGGCTGCTTCGGTCACGGTCAGCCCTTGCCCGGCCGTGTCATGGGCTCCGGGTCAGTCGGGAGGCTCCGGCGGGCGGGGGTGCCCGGGCTCCGGCGAAGCAGGCTCCGTGGGCTCGCCCGGGCCGGGCGGGGCCGGCGGTTCAGGGGGCGGTTCGGGCGAGCCGGGAGGCGCGGGCGGATCCGGCGGCACTGGTGGCTCCACCGGCTCCGGCGGGCTGGGCGGCTGCGGCGGGGGCGACGGCAGTGGAACCGGGGCGACATCGGGCTCGGACGACACAGGAGCGGCACCCACGGTCACCAGCTCCTATCGGCCCAGGGCATGTTCGAGTTCCTTCTTGTTCATCTTCGAGCGCCCGTGGATGTTGCGCTGCCTGGCCTCGTTGTAGAGCTGCTCCTTCGTCGGCCCCTGGGCGCCACTGTGCGAACGCAGCCCACCGCGACGGGAGGAGGACATGTCCTTCACCGAGCTGCGGCTGGCGGTCTTCGACTCCCCGTGCCGGGCACGCTCCTTGTTCACGGTGCGCGCGGCGATCTCCTCGGCGCGCTTCTCGCTCTCACCACGCTCCAGCGCACTGTCTTTGATGTGCTCGTACTGCCGCTCCCGCTTGGGACTCGATCCGCGAGGCATGATCACACACTCCTGTCCGATGACTGCGGGGTGCGTGTTCCCCGCATCCGTGAGAGGAACCCGCTACCAACACCGGGCAAACCGGCTTGCACCCGTCCAGCCGCGCGCCCGGTCGTCGAACCGGCCGTGCGCCCCGAAGTCCCGCCGGGCATCCACCAGCTCGAACAGGTTGTCCGGGTCCGTGGCGCGGCGTCGGCGGTCCTCCTGCTGGGAGTCGAAGCCCGTGCGGGCCAGGTAGCGGTCCAGCAGCCCGGGCACGGCGGCGTTCGCCACCAGGGTCGCCACCGTGCTGCCGCCGACCCAGTACTCCCGCCGCCCGGGATGGTCGGCGGCGAACAGCACGGCGGTCGCGCGGCCGATGCCGCCGCTGGCCCCGGTGATGACGATGGTCCGGCAGGCAGTTTCCACCCTGCCTCGGGTTTCCCGGAAACAGCGGGGCAAACGGCCTGGCGCCGCGTGCGTGGCCGGTCGTCGGGCCGTAGCGTCGACAGGGTGGACATGCCGGGGCGTGAGTGAGGGAGGCTTCGATGCCGGCCGCAGCGCTGTTCGATGTCGACGGTACATTGCTCGACACCAGCTACTGGCACTCCGTTGCCTGGACCGAGGCGCTCACCCAGTTCGGCCACACCCCGGCGATGGCCCGCATCCATGGGGCAATCGGCATGGGCGGTGACCAGCTCTTCGACCACGTGCTGGGCGAGGGCCGTGACCACCGCCAGGACGAGGCGATCACCGCGGCGCACCAGGCGCTCTTCGCCCGGTTCTGGTCGCGCCTGCGGGTGTTCGACGGCGCCGGCGGTCTGCTGCGGGAACTGAAACGGCGCAGCTGGACGATCGCCCTCGCCTCCTCCGCCTCGGGACGTGACCTGGAGACCATGCGCAGGGTGCTGGCCGCCGACGACGCGATCGATCACGCCACCAGCGCCGACGACGTCGAAGCCGGCAAGCCCGCCCCCGACCTCGTCCGCGCTGCTGTGGCCACGTCCGGTGCCAGACCGGGCGAGGCACTGTTCGTCGGCGACACCCCGTGGGACGTCCAGGCCGCCGCCAGGGCCCAGGTCACCTGCGTGGCGGTGCTCTCCGGCGGCTTCGGCGAGCGGGCCCTGGGCTCGGCCGGAGCCCTCAAGGTCCACACCGATGTCGGCGAACTCCTCGCCTGTCTCGATTCCAGCGCCCTCGCGGACCCGTCGCACTTCCAGCCCGTACGCGGCTGAACGCACAGCCGTGGACGACTCCCCCGACAGCGGGTACGCGGTCTCCGCAGAGTTCTACGATCTCCTGCAGGCCGAGACCGACCGCCGTCTGGCCGAGCGGCGCTTTGCCGCGGCCGCCAGCCGGGCCCGCCACGCGGTCCTTGATGTCGGTGCCGGCACCGGCACCGTCACCGAGGTCCTGCTGCGCGCCTCCCGTGTGCCCGTCCACGCCGTCGAACCGGCCCCGGCCATGCGCACCGCCCTGCTGTCGCGCCTGGCCCACCTCGGGGCGGACCAGCGCGCTCGCGTCACCGTGCACCCCGAGCCCCTCGAGGCGGCGGGCCTGACGGCCGTGGCGGACTTGGCCGTCGCCTCCAACATGATCGCCTGCCTGGATCCCCCGACCAGGCGGGCCACCTGGAAGGCGATCTCGGCAGCCCTCCTGCCCGGCGGCCTGCTCCTGTTCGATCCGCCGCCCGCCGGCCTGCCGAGAGGGTGCGAGGCAGCGGGACGGCTCGGTCCGGTGCGGGTCGGCCCCGACCAGTACAGCGCCGAAGTCATCCGTCGGCCCCACCGCGGCATCCTGCGCGTGGTCTTCACCTACCGCGTCGAACGAGAGCAGGAGCTCCTGCGCGAGACCCGGGAGGCGTTCGACATGTGGCCTGCCCCGCCCGAGCGGCTCACCGAGGAACTCGAAGCCGCAGGACTGCACGTTGTGCAAGCCCCCGGATCCGACCTCATGGCGGCTCGCCGCCCCGCTCTCTAGATCCGACCCCGCCCGCCTGCGGGCATCACGTTCCGGGGTGCCACTGATGCTGGACGGCCCACAGCACGAGCGTTTGACCGGAACCCGGATGGACCCACAATCCCGGCTACGCACGGATTCACGGCGGCGCTGGCCGGCTGGATCTCCACCGCCGGAAGAACCGAGCCGGCCTGCCCTCGCGCGCATGCCGTCGGAGCCGGCCTCATCCGCTCAGCCAACCCCTGGCGCCGGACCTCCCGCGGCCCCGGCGACCAGCGCCGCGGGCATCGCGCCGCAGTCTCGATCCCGTGCCGCACCGGATCAGTCGTCTGCTTCGCCCGGCAATGTCCCGCTATCCTCGTCAGCCGGTTACTCACCGGATGCCGACATGCAGCGACCGCCGTTAATCCCCCTCACCATCGTCATCGGCGGCTGACTGGTCGCCGCCGACCAGGGCCCACCCCACAAGACTTCCGCCGTACACGGTGAAGCCCACCCCGATCAGCCAGGACTGGACCACCAGGACTGCGCCGACCGTGCCGTAGGAGACCGCGTTGGAGACCAGCAACGGGGCGAAGACCAGCCGTGAGAACAACCGAAGACCGGCCAGGGCGACCATCGTGGCCACCGCACCGGGCACAAGCCCCCGCTGCGGGGCACGGGCCCCGAGCAAAAAGCGCGGAAGCCACCAGAACAGCAGCAGGCCACCCAGCACCGTGGCGAGGATCCGCAAGGTCGGTTGGACGGCGGTGTGGTGCCACGGCACACCGCTCCACGCCGCGAGGACGAGATAGCCGGTCAGCCCGGCCAGCGCGACGACTTGGCGCCACACGCGGTGCCACGGTCCTCCCGGCAGGCCCCAGATCCGCTCATAGGCGCCCTGCATCGCACTCGTCAGCGAGATACCGAAGACAGCCAGCGCGGCGAGGCTGAACCCGGTGGTCGTGCTGAGGACCTGCCCGCGTGAACTGAACAGCATCTCGACGGCCTGGCCGCCACGTGGCGACAACCCCAGGCCGTCGGTGATCCACTGGGCGATCCCGTTGCCGCGGGCCGGGGAAGCCGCCGCGATGACCATGAGCAGCGGCACCAAGGTCACGAAGAACAGTGCAGCGAAGGCCAGCGAACGCTGCATCAGCTCGATGTCCGACCCGCGCCCCCACGCGCGCCCCCACACAGAGCACAACCGGTGCCAGGCAGCTCGCACAGGAGCGGGACCGGCACTCGCACGACGCCTCACAGGGCACGCCTTCGCACGCCGTTCAGCTGCCAGAACTTGCGGCATCCCGGCAGCGCCGAATGCCCCGGATCCGTGAAGTGCCGTGCCGCCACCTTTGCCTCCCGGAGGTATCTGAACCCGAAGGTGCCAACCGCCGGGACCGGGCCCTGTAGCGGGGCCTCGCCCCTGTGCGTACTCGGTTCTACGTGGCCAGAGGAGTTGGACAGCCCCGGGTCAGCAGTTCAGGGCGGGCAGGACCAGCTCACGGTAGGCGTCGAAGAAGACCTCCTGGTCGGGGCCGACCTGCCCGACGTAGACCTCGTCGAACCCGGCGCGCGCATATGCGCGCACTGTCTCCACGTGCTGCTCCACATCGTCGCCGCAGGCGACCGCGTCGGCGATCATGTCGCGCGTGACGAGCTGACTTGCCTGTTCGAAGTGCGCCGGGCTGGGCAGGAGTTGGGCGAGCTCGCCGGGCAGCAGCTCGGTCGGCCACAGCCGGTGCACCACGTCCACGGCCGCTTCCCGGTTGCTGCTCCAGCACACCTTCACACCGCCCACCACCTTCTTGCCCTGGCCCCCGGCCTCGCGGAACGAACCCACGAGGTCGGCGTCCGGGGTCATGGTGACGAACCCGTCCCCGATCCGGCCGGCCAGTTCGGCGGCCTTCGGCCCGAAGGCGGAAACGTACACCGGCAGCGGCTGGTCGGGGGCAGTGTAGAGGCGGGCGTTGTCGACGGTGTAGTGCCGGCCGCGGTGGCTGACCGGTTCACCGGTGAACAACTTGCGCATCACCTCGACGGCCTCCTCCAGCATCTCGGCCCGCACCTCGAACGACGGCCACGCATCGCCGTGAACGTGCTCGTTCAACGCCTCCCCCGTCCCGACGCCAAGAGCGAAGCGCCCATCCAGCAGAACGCTGGATGTGGCGGCGGCCTGCGCGGTCACCGCCGGATGCAGCCGCACCATCGGACAGGTCACCAGCGTGGTGACCGGCAGCGAGACGGCCTGCGACAACGCCCCGATCACCGACCACACGAACGCGCTGTTGCCCTGTGCGTCGTCCCACGGATGGAAGTGATCGGAGACCGCCAACCGGGTGAACCCGGCCTGCTGCGCGCGGCGGCCCTGGTCGATCAGCTCCGCGGGGGTGAGCTCCTCACACGACAGGAAGTAGCCGTACTCGGTCAATCGGGATCTGCTCCTTCGTGAACGTCCTCCCCGCTTCGGGTTGCGGCCACTCGGGCACTGCCGCCACCACGCTAGGCCGAAGGTCCTTCGAGTACTCCCTGACAGCGCCGCAAGGCCGACGGAATCGACCGCGAACGGGTTAAGCCGGCGAACGGGCAGCGCTCACCGGCCTCGCCCTGACGAGTGCGGACGGCCAGTTGGCCCCCGTAGGTCCGGGCCTGCCCGCGCAGCGGGACCGGAACTCCTCCTGGGCAGGTCACGCGGGCGATTCGGGCTCGGGTTCAGCGCTGCGGGAACCGGTGCTGTTCGATCAGGTGGACGAAGTCCTCCCAGAACGAGGCGCCGGGCTGCCGGCCCGGGCCGCACAGGGCAACCCCGGCGAGGTGCTCCGCCTCGCGGTCCCCTGCGGCGCGCACGAGCGCCGTGCCGGCGCCGAGCGCGGCCACCGGTTTGCCGTGCCGCAGTGCCTCGTTGACGAACCGGACGGCGTCCGGATCCACGACGAGCGCGTCCTCTGCGCCGTCCGGGACGACCACGGCGTCGTACAGCACCGAGGCGGTGGTCGCCAACGCCCGCTCGACCTCCACGTCTTGGCCGTCGCTGCCGGCCACGCTCCCGCCGTACCGGGCCAGGGTCTCCACCGTGGCGCCCTCGGCCTGCAGGGCGGTGCGCGCGGCCCGCACCTGGACGGCGTCCACGCCCTGCGCCACCAGGACGGCGACCTTGCGGGTACGGATGCCGTGGCCGCGCAGGTTCTCCAGGCTCAGCGCGGGCGAGACCCGCTCCCCTGCTGCTCCGGCCTCGCGGTTGCCGGTGGACCGGTCCGGTGCGGGCTCGGGCGCGGGCTCGGGTTCGCCGATGCGGCGGGCGACCTCCACAGCCAGTTCCTGGTCCACGCGGATCAGGTTGGCGACCATCCGGCGCCGCACGGCCTGGTCCCCGACCTTGCCGAGCTCGAAGGAGAACGCGGCGATGATGTGCCTCTGCTCCCAGTCGGCCATGCTGCGCCAGAACAGCGCGGCCTGGCCGTAGTGGTCGGCGAAGCTCGGACTGCGCCGGCGGATCGCCTGCCCGTCGACACGCTCCTGGTAGTGCTCGAACACCCCCTCGGCAAGGCGCCCGCCGCCCAGGGTGGCCGGGCATCCGCCGCCGACCGAGTTCGGCGCGTAACTCGTCCCGGAGTGGATCACCTGCTGGCCGTAGCCGTCGCGCTGGTTGGTGCGCACCTCGGCGAGCGGGCGGTTGACCGGCAGCTGGGAGAAGTTGGGACCGCCCAGGCGGATCAACTGAGTGTCCAGGTAGGAGAAGTTGCGACCCTGCAGCAGCGGGTCGTTGGTGAAGTCGATGCCGGGAACGATGTTGGCGGTGTGGAAGGCGACCTGCTCGGTCTCGGCGAAGAAGTTCTCCGGGTTGCGGTCGAGGACCATCCGGCCGACCGGCCGCACCGGCACGAGTTCCTCCGGCACCAGCTTCGTCGGGTCCAGCAGATCGAACGGGAACGAGAACTCGTCCTCCTCCGGGATCAGCTGGACGCCGAGTTCCCACTCCGGGAACTCGCCGGCCTCGATCGCCTCCCACAGGTCGCGGCGGTGGAAGTCGGGGTCGCGTCCGGCAGTGATCTGGGCCTCGTCCCAGACCTGGCATGCGACGCCGAGTTTCGGCTTCCAGTGGAACTTGACGAAGGTGGCGCGCCCCTCGGCGGTCACGAGGCGGAAGGTGTGCACGCCGAAGCCCTGCATCATCCGGAAGCTGCGTGGGATCGCCCGATCAGACATCGCCCACATCAGCATGTGGGTGGACTCGGGCTGCAGCGAACAGAAGTCCCAGAACGTGTCATGTGCGGTGCCGCCGGTGGGGATCTCGTTGTGCGGCTCCATCTTCACCGCGTGCACGAAGTCGGGGAACTTGATCGCGTCCTGGATGAAGAACACCGGCATGTTGTTGCCGACCAGGTCGTAATTGCCTTGCCTGGTGTAGAACTTGGTGGCGAAGCCGCGGACGTCGCGCACCGTGTCGGCGGAGCCGCGCGGGCCCTGGACGGTCGAGAAGCGAACGAACACCGGGGTCCGGCGCCCGGCCTCCTGGAGGAAGTCGGCGCAGGTGAACTCGGCCAGCGACTCGTAGGGTTCGAAGAAGCCGTACGCGCCGGCACCGCGAGCATGCACCACCCGCTCGGGAATGCGCTCGTGGTCGAAGCGGGTGAGCTTCTCCCGCAGGTGGAAGTCCTCCAGCAACGTCGGGCCACGGTCGCCGACGGTCAGGGAGTTGTCCGTGTCGTCGACCCGCACTCCCTGGTCGGTGGTAAGCGCACCGTCCGGCTCCGGGGCCCGGAAGGCGTCCAGCGCGATGTCCTTGGCATCACGCTCCCCCCGCGAAGGACGGCCCGGATCGGGAGCCTCGGTGACAAGAGGCGCATGGGGGCGTCCTTCAGGCGGTCCGGGATTGATGGTCATCTCAACGCTCTCCGTCCTGGGACCTGTACGAGGCAGCTCGCGGCCGCCCGCGCTGCGGGTCGCGGCTGCCCGCCAGCGGCTCAAAGCCGGCACGCCCAGCTGGGAGCCTAGGGGTGTCGGAGCGGCTCCGCAGCCCGAGGCCGCACCCGGGCACGTCGAGCCTTCGAGCGTCGGTCCGACCGAGGGCCGACCGGGCCCGGCGAACACCGCAGCCCTGCGGGCCCGTACCGCATCGGGGGCTGTGCGCCGGGTTGCCCACGCGACTGTGGACCAACCGGGGGATGTACCCGGAGGCGGCCGTCGAGAGCGGGCGCGTCCCGGTCAGTCCTTCACTACCTGGTAGATGCCGTGGATGACGCCGGGTACGTGGCCGCACAGCTGAAGGAGGAGCGCCCAGAGACCTTGATGCTCGGGCCGTCCTTGATGAGCACCGCGAGCCACGGCAGGACCAGGCACAGCAGTACGAGCAGGACCGTCACCATGATCGTTCCTCGATTCACGACAGCGGACTCAACTCCGTTGATGAGTTGAGTCCGCTGTCGGAGCCCCCTGGATTCCGTATCGCGCCGCGGTGGGGCGGGCGGGACGGGATCGTCGCGGTCCGGCCTCAGTGCTTGAACGCGTCCTTGACCTTGGCGCCGGCCTGCTTGAGGTTGCCCTTGATCTGGTCGCCGCGGCCTTCTGCCTCGAGGGCGCGGTCGCCGGTGGCGCGTCCGACGTTCTTCTTCACGCCGCCCTTGACCGCTTCGGCCTTGTGGGCGGCCTTCTTGCCGATGCCCATGACTAGCTGCCTTTCGTGATGTCCGTCGGTGCCTCTCGCGGGGCGTAGGGGGCCTACCGGTGCCCGAGGCCGCGCCCGAGGAGGTGCGGTCTGTGGTGCCCTTTGCCGGACGCGGGTTCGCCTTCGCCCTGCGACATCGGATTGAGGCGAAGACCCGCTGTGTGCTCGCTGGTCGGCTCCTGCCTACGGACGAGGTCGTCCCGCTGCTGGGCGATCGTGTCGCGCTCCGCGACAAGGCCGTCGCGGTCCTGGACGGCCGATGCCGCCTGCGCGCGGGCGGCGTCGCGCTGCTCGACCACCTCGTCGCGTCGCCTGCTCACAGCCGCCGTTTCCCGGCGGGAGCGGTGCAGTGCGTGGCGTGCGGTGGCGCCGCGGCGCGCGCCGGCCAGCAGGAGGCAGAGGCCCAGCACTCCCACGGCCCCGACGACGATGCCGTAGAGGAACAACGTGCCGGTCGAGCCGTTCATGTGCTCTCCGAACACCGTGAACGCGTTGGTGAGCGTGTGTCCGCTGCCGGCATTGCCGACGACTCCGGCCACGGCGACAACGGCCGCGGCGACCAGGAGTATGAGTCCGAGAACGATGATCATGACGTACTCCCCAACGGATCTACGTCGTATGACTACAGTCAACTCCCGGACTAGACTGGTGTCCACACCGTAGGTCTACGAACTTGGTCACCGGTACTCACGCGCAGCGAGAGAAGGTGCCGATGTGGTCCCTCCTCCGGTCGCCCCGGCGGTCCGGGACGGCGATCCGCCTCTGAAGGACAGGCTCAGCCGGGAACGGATGCTGGCTTGCGCGCTGGAGATCATCGACCGCGAGGGCATCGAGAAACTGTCCATGCGTCGTCTGGCACGTGCGCTCGGCCACGACCCGATGAGTCTGTACCGCCACGCGGCGAACAAGGCGACTCTGCTCGACGGCGTCACCGATATGGTCCTCGGCCAGCTCACGCTGGAGGACCCCACCGATCCCGACTGGGCCGCCCAACTTCGTACCGTAGCCCGCCGCTACCGTCGGCTCGCCCTGGCCCACCCCAACGTCGTGCCGCTCATGGTCACCCGCCCGCTGGCCACCCCGCTTGCTCTGCGGCCTCGCAGCACCCTGCGCCTGCTGGAGGCCATCCTCGCCATGCTCACCCGCTCCGGCTTCAGCGGCGCCGACGCGCTTCACGTCTACCGCGCACTGTTCGGGCTGCTGCACGGCCACGTCCTCAACGAGCTGCAGGAACTCGTTGACAACCCCGACGAGACGGACGACCTGCTGCGCCTGGGCCTGTACCGGCTGCCTATAGCCGAGTTTCCTCTCCTGCGCGGTCTCGCCGGCCCTCTCGCCTCCTACGACGGAGCCGCCGAGCTGGAAAGCGGCCTCGACATCCTCCTCGCCGGCCTGGCGACCACACCTCAGGTGCGCCGAACCCGGGAATCACGCCATCGCGGCTGATACGGCATCCCCAAACCGGGCACCCGCGAAGCAAGGTGCAGCATTTCCTCCGCATCGGCGAAGGACCGCATCGGAAAAAGGGGGGCGAAGAAACGGAGCCCATTGTGATCATCCTCGGAGTCATCCTCCTCGTCATCGGATTCGTCACCGGAATCGGCATCCTGTGGACCATCGGCATCGTCTTGGCCCTCATCGGCCTCATCCTGTGGATCATGGGCGCAGTCGGCCACGAGGTCGGCGGCCGCCGCCACTACTGGTAGACCCCAGCGGACCAGCCATTGTCCCTGTGAGGGCAGCCCGGTCCTGCTGGGCGTCGATTCGCTGGCGGCATCGTCGCGCCGCTGCAGCATCCGGGTGCGGAGGATCACAGCGGGCTCAGTGACCGGGTGCGAGCGTGGCGGCGGCTTCGAGCATCAACCCGTGGACGAACGCCCGAGGCAGGTTGCCGCACAGCTGGCGCTGGGCGACATCGAACTCCTCGCGTAGAGGCCGGGCGGACCGCACGTGGCACGGTTGCGTTCGAACCCGCGCACCGCTTCCACGTCGTTGTGCTGCTGGTGCTCGGCCAGGGCCATGACGAATCCGCACAGCAGGAAGGCGCCCTCAGCATCCTGCTGGACCACCGATCTCGGTCGCTGTCGCCCCTGAGCACCGACAGGGCAGCGGCCTTGATCTGGTCCCAGGTGGCGTGCGGCGGGATCGGTGGCACCGCCGGGTCGGCGCGGAAGTCGATGACGAACGGCCGGTCCGCGGCCAGTGCCTGGCGCCGCGTTGTCCTCCACCGTCTTGCGCCACGTGCCGTCCGTCTTGCGCTCCAGGCATGCCGGGCGCAGCACAGTCGCTGCCCTGGACGAGCGCCCGGCGGCGACCGGTCGAGGTTCCGGTGGAACGGGTGGCGGTGCCCGGCGGCGGAAAACGGGTGGGTACGCGTGTCGCATTCAGGGGCATTCGTCGGGTATGCGCCTGTCGAGGGGCGGGTGATCCGTAGAGGACCGGACAGAAGGAGCGAAGTCAATGGCTGTGAGACACGTCCTGATCGAGCGGGCTCCGCAGGCGGTGTGGAGCGTGTTGGGCGATCCGGCCGCGTACGGCCGCTGGGTACCAGGCACGGAGCGGACCCGCCCGGGTGGGGGCCGGTGGCCCGCGGTCGGGTCGAGCCTGCGCTACACAGTCGGCGTCGGCCCGTGCCACTTCGAAGGCCGCACCGTTGTACGTGTGTGCGACAGCGGGCACCGGCTGGAACTGGAGGCTTTCGCCGGGCGGCTCGGCACCGTCCGGATCGCCATCGAGCTGATCGCATGGGGCGACGCCACCCTGGTGATCGTCGACGAGCACCCGCTGCGGGGCCTGAGCGGAAGCCTCCACTCGGCAGCCACGGACCTGGTGCTGGATCTGCGCCACCGCCGGATGCTCGCCTGCCTCGCCCGCACGGTCGAGGAGGCGCGCCGGGCGGCCGACCTGGAAGCGTCCGCGTCGGGGGGAGGTCCGTCATGGCCGACGCCGTCGTGATCGGGGCCGGGCCGAACGGCCTGGTCGCCGCGAACGTGCTGGCCGACGCCGGCTGGAAAGTGGAGGTGCTGGAGGCCCAGGACCGGGCCGGCGGCGCTGTCCGCAGCGACCGCGGCGTCCACCCCGACTACGTCAGCGACCTGTTCAGCTCGTTCTACCCGCTGGCCGCCGCCTCGCCGGTGATCGCGGCCCTGCGCCTGGAGGAGCACGGCCTCGCCTGGAGCCACGCACCGATCGTTCTCGCCCATCCCCTGCCCGACGGGCGCTGCGCCCAGTTGCAGCGTGGACCGGAGGCGAACATCGACGGCTTCGAACGGAACTTCGGCCGGCCGGACGCGCTCGCCTGGCGACGGCTGTCACAGCTGTGGCAGGACCTGGACCCGTGCCTGGTAGGAGCGATGTTCGCGCCGTTCCCGCCGGTACGCGCCGGGCTCACGCTCGCGGCGCGTCTTCGGGCACCGGGCCTGCTGCGGCTGGCCCGCTTCGCTGCGCTCCCGGTACGACGGCTGGCCGACGAGGAGTTCGACCGGGAGGGGCTGGGTCTGCTGCTGGCCGGCTGCGCGCTGCACGCCGACCTGCTGCCCGAATCGCCGGGCAGTGCCGCCTTCGGCTGGCTCATGGCCATGCTCGGCGAGCAGTACGGCTGGCCGGTACCGGTCGGCGGCGCCCGCGCCCTCAGCGACGCCCTGGTGCGGCGCCTGGAATCGCGCGGCGGCACGATCCACTGCGACACCCCGGTCAGCGAGGTCGTCGTCCGCGCCGGGCGCGCGCTGGGCATCCGCACCGCCCAGGGCGAGTACGTCCGCGCGCGCAGAGCCGTGCTCGCCGATGTGCCCGCCCCGCACCTGTACGGCCGCCTGGTCCAGGGAGGTCATCTGCCCTCCGGATTCCGCGACGCCGTGCGCCGCTTCCAGTGGGACTTCTCGACCGTCAAGGTCGACTGGGCCCTCGACGCGCCGATCCCCTGGATCGCCGAGTCCGCACACCAGGCCGGCACCGTCCACCTCGGGGCGACCTGGACGGAACTGAGCGACTACGCACTCCAGGTCAGCACCGGCCGTCTGCCGGCCCGCCCCTTCGGGCTGCTCGGCCAGATGACCACCGCCGACCCGTCCCGCTCGCCCGCGGGCACCGAATCGGCCTGGATGTACACCCACGTCCCCCAGCGCATCGTCGACGACCTCGGGCCCGACGGCATCTCCGGGTGCTGGGACGGCAAGGAAAGCGAAGCCATCGCCCACCGCATGGAGGCACAGGTCGAACGCTTCGCCCCCGGCTTCGCCGACCGGATCCAGGCCCGACGCGTGCTCACCCCGCCGGCGCTGGAACAGCTGGACCAGAACCTGGTCGGCGGGGCGATCAACGGCGGTACCGCAGCCCTCCACCAGCAGGCGCTGCTGCGCCCGGTACCCGGCACCGGGCGGCCCGAGACCCCCATCCAGCGGCTCTACCTCGCTTCCGCCTCGGCCCACCCGGGCGGTGGCGTGCACGGTGCCTGCGGCGCGAACGCCGCCCGCGCCGCGCTGCGCGCCCAGGGAGCCGTGACCGGTCGGCTGCTGCGGCCCGCGCTGGCCGGCGCCCAGCGGGCCCTGGCCGACCCGGGTGGGAGGTGAGACGGTGGCCGCCGGGCGGACGGGAGGCCGAGACGGGACCCGCGGCCCGGGTGGGCCGACCACAGCCGAGTCCGACGCACACGCGACCACGTGTCGGGGAAGGCCAGACACTTCAGCGAGCAGTCACCGACGAGCCGCCTGGCCCAGCCTCTGCGAGGGCCCTCTCCTACGTGTTCCTCGTCCCGCCTGAGATGTCGTACATCACCGACGAGATCTCCAACGTCACCGGTTCCCCTCTGCCCCAGCCATCCGGTCTCCCGGGGTGGCCCCCGGCAGTAGGGGGAAGCCGACCGGAGAGCTGCGGGCCGGGACAGCAGGGCTGTCATCGCGGGGGTCGGCCACCGCCGCCGGGGTCGCCGTGCTCGGACACGGCCGCCCGGCGGGCGGCCGTGCGACGAAGCACGACCTGGGGCAGGACGAGCCAGCTGGTAGCAAACCAGAGCAGACAGGCGGCGCTGAGGCCCCAGGCGGCGGCCGAGCTGCCGGTTGCGGTGCGCAGCAGGAGCAGCAGCGCGGCGGCGATGGTCAGGGCGAGGGTGGTGAGTCCGATGGCGATGAGGCGACTGGCGACGTGGATGAGTTCGGGTTTCATGCCGTGGCCGGTGAGGAAGCGGTGGAAGGCCACGGGCGCGATCAGGGCGCCGGTGGCGACGGCGCCGAGGACGACGGTGGCGACGTAGAGGTTCCTGTCGAAGTCGGACAGGGCGGCGAAGCGCGGGGTGAAGGCCACGCCGATGAGGAATCCGAAGAGGATCTGCGCGCCGGTCTGGCACACACGGACTTCCTGGAGCATCTCGTTCCAGAGCCGGTCGGCCCGCTGCTGGGGCGTCTCGTCGCGGCCCGGCGCGCCGTCGTACCTCGTCAACGATTCCTCCTTCCGCCTACGGGCGGTACTTGTAGCGGTTGGCCCGGACCCGTACGCCCAACAGTTCCTCGCCATGGGGCGGGCGATGGAGACGGGTGAAGCCGGCAGCGACCCGGAACAGGATCCAGAGGGGAAGCACCTGATGGTGCATTCCACGCCGCCGGATGTGGCGTTCACCGGCACCTCGGCACAGGAGGGCCGGCTTCCCCACCGGAGCGGGTGATCAGGCTGGGCATCAGGCGGCTCCTGCGGCGGGGTGGCCAGGACGGGCACTGGTTACTGAGGGCCGCAAGTCAGGGGCGGTCCTCGTGGTGGCCGCACAGCCACGCCAGCGCCCGGTAGACGCCCAGGGCGTAGGCGGCGTCCGTGCGTTCTTCCAGGGCATCGCGCAGGCGGACCGCGGCAGCCTGGCATTCGGCCAGCAGCTGTGCCCGGCACGGCCCGATGCTCCCGAGCGCGGCGGCAGCGGTGACCGGTGCCGCAATCTGGGCTCCGGAGGCCCACCGGTAGGCCTCCAGGACCCCGTGGTCGAACCCGCCCCAAGGCTGGGGGCGCCGATGGACGGTCTCGATCGCGTCGAACACCTCGTCCAGCGGGCGCACTCCCACGGCCGGGATCGTCGTCTCATCACTGGTCATGCCCGCAACCTACGACGACTCGCGGCCACCCGCCGCCGGGCTCGACAGCCGGACAGTGGACCGGCAAGGTTCCGGGCTATCGGATGCGGCGCAACCGGGTGAGCCACCCTGCCAGGCAGTGACCCAGAGGCCTAGCCCTGCACCGCCTCAGCAGTCCTGCGCCAAGCCCGTCGACAGGCCGCACTCAGGGGCCTCGCCGGTGTCGGCACGGTCCCGTCCAGCGAACGCAGACCGGCGACGGCCCGGCTCGCCACCGACCTGTTCCAACGGCCACGCCCACCCTGGTGAAGGCGGGCGACATCGAATTCGCATGCCTCCTCCTCCACCACCGCTGGCTGAACTGTGTCACCTCCCCCGCCTCGAACGCTCCGCAGGCCCCACTCTGAACGGCTCTTTCGCGCTGCGGCGGCACGCCGGAGCACAACCGCGCGCTGCCCCCAGCGATCGCTCAGTCGTTTTCCGCAGGCACCGCGATCCGGCGTACCTGCCCGGCCTCCAGCTCGACGACGACGGCCAGCACCGGATGCAACCAGCGCACCACCGACCGCGCGCCCGGATGCGGCTGCCGAAGCCGCCTGGCGACCAGCACCCCGAACTCCGCCCGCACCAGCTCGGAGATCTCCCCGGTCACCAGCCGCCGACCGTCGGTGAGCACCACCAGCAGCCGCTTCCACTCGCCTGGTTCGCCGACAGCCCCGATCACCCAGCCCCTCACCGGGCCCCGCCCGGACGCCGCTCCAGCGCGGACGGCACAAGCATCAGCAAACTCCCTCCCTACACAAGACGCAATCATCCGAGCATGCCACCACACATCAGCGGAGACGATCCACGCAGCGGCTCTGCCCCGTCGTTTCCCACAGGCCCGTGATCAGAAGCTGTCCGCCGGAGGATCTGCCCTCCGGGAGTGCATCCACTCAACAGGCCGGCAGTCCGAGATGGCGGTGTGCTCGTGGCACAACCCGCAGGCGAAGAACCAGCGCTGCAGAGGGCTTCGGCGCGCAAGTCCCCGTCCCGGCCGATCGGGCGTCGCTATGTGGCGGAGACAGGCAACGCGCCGCGAAAGCAAGGGAGTTGTGCAGATATCTGGCCTGCCGACTGGCGGGTGGACGCTGGGGTAGGCGCGTTGGCACGCGTCGGCCCACCGGAGGCCGACGCACAAAGCCGTCGCAGGAGGGTGATCCGATGCAGAAGTCCGCTGTCCGCCCGATGCCCGTCACGTTCCCCGACAGCCCGCTGCCCGACGTCCCGGTCGACGTGGAGCTCCGCTTCGACACGGCCCTCCCATATGCGGCATGCCTGGTGTTCCCGCTGACCCCGTGCGACTGCACCGGCTCCAACGCCGAGGTGTGCTGGTACTTCAGCCGGGATCTGCTGAACGAGGGGCGCCACGTCCCCACCGGCACCGGGGACGTCAAGATCGGCCCCGGATCGGCCGGCGAAGTCCTCATCACCCTGCAGGGCCCCGACGGCCGGGCGGTGCTCAGCGCCCCTGAGGACGCCGTGGCCGCCTTTCTCACAGACTCATTCACCCTGGTGCCCGCCGGATCGGAAGCCGACCACCTTGATATCGACTCCGCCCTCGCCCGGCTGCGCGCAGCCGACTGATCGCACCCCACCGAGGTCGTCTCCGTCCTGCGCCGCGTCGCCACCACCACCGTCCACCGCAGCGCATGAGACGACGCGCCCGCCAGCCACGGCACACCGAGGAACCGTGAGCACCCCCGGTCTCGACACCCTGCCGTTCTACTGCCCCGTCCCGGCCGCCATCCATCCGGAGGCCGACGCCGTCGAGCGGCGGGCCCAAGCCTGCGTCGATCGGACAGGGCTGTGCCCGACCGCGGGCTCCCGTACCCGGACCACCGCCACCAACATCGCCGAGTTCTACGCCCGCTTCGCCCCCGCCGCAGACCCCGATCGCTTGTGGGTCGCGACCTGCTGGGTCTACTGGGAATCCGCCTTCGACGACGCGCGCTGCGACGAGGGTCCGCTGGCCACGGATCCGGCAGGTTTAGCCTCGGTGGCCGGGACCGTCCAGCGAGCCCTGGAGCTGCCCGGCCCTCTGCGGACCGACGACCCCTACGTAGCGCGAAGCGGTAAGCATGACTGCCGCTAAGCCGGTCTGCCGGTCGGCGGCGTCGCCGCCGGCCAGTGCGGAGCGGACACTGTCGTGGAGGGTGAAGAGCCGGTCGGTCTCGGTGAGCGTCAGGACCCGTATGGTTTGCGGTCTCGCGGCGGCCAGCACCATCTCGATCCCGGCGGCAATCGCGTTCAGACGGGCGGCGAGCAGGGCGTTGACGCACGCCGAGTAGCAGAAGGCGAGGCCGGCGAGGTCGACCACCAGGAGCGGCGGGCGGGCGGTGATCGCCTCGGCCAGGGCGTCGTCCAGGGTGCGGCGGGTTTCCTGATCGACGTCGCCCTGGACCTGGACGATCACGGCCGTGCCGGGGAGCGTCGTGTCGACGACTCTCAGCGGCCGTGCGCCGGTCCGCGCGGCGTGGGGGCAGTCGTCGTGACGGAGGGGATCGGGCGGGCTGTTCACGGAACCCACCGCCTTCACGCGGGGACGGGCGCGGTCCGACCGCCGGGTCGGCGTCCCGCCGGGTTCTCGGCGCGCTCGAGGAGCCCGCTTCGCGGGATCCCCCGGCGGGAGCACGGCAAGGTGGGGGGCTGCGGGCGGCGGGTTCGGGAATCAGGGGCGTTCCTGGTCATGGTGATCACCGGGGCGAGTGCTTGGGGCGGGGCCGGAACCGGGCTGGAGATCCGCGAACAAGTCCAGAAACCCGGCGATCTCGTGCCCGGCCTCGGCGGGGTGACGGAAGAACGTGTCGTGCACGACGTGGTAGTGGTTGCGGCGCCCGTGGCGGGTGCGGGTCAGATAACCGGCGCTCTCCAGATCAGTGACGATCGCCTGCACCGCCCGCTCCGTCACACCGCACATCACCGCGAGATCCCGCAGGCGTACCTCCGTGTTGCGCGAGATCATCAACAGGACACGGGCATGCTGCGTCAGGAACGTCCAGCTCGTGCGCGGCTCCCGCTCGTCGCTCGACACACCACAAGTATGAACCCGGATTCCGGATTCGTCATACCCGATTCGTGATACTTGATTCCCGGCCCGTCCGACGCCCCCGCAGGCCGCCACCTTCGGAGGAGCCGACCAGTTGTTGCTGCAGGCAGGTGTCCCCGAGAAACAGCACGACAGCGTGGTACTCCGGTACTGCCTCGACCTGGACGACCAGAAGGCCGCCGACTTCCTCGGCACCCCCGTGTCCACCCTGCGCTCCAACCTACGCCACGACCGCCGCCGCCTCGCCTGCGCCATCGGAAGGCAGCTGTGGAGACCTGCGGGTCGATAAGCCTGGTGACGCCCAGATATCCCAGTCCAGCAGGGGCGAGCGCGTAGGCGACCGCGAGCAGGCCCCAAACGCTGACAGTCCACGATCGGGTCACCGGACGTAAGCCGGACGGGGCCACATCGCTGTGGCGAGGATTCACGGGGTCCAGGTCTTTGTTGTGGCCAGTGACTTACGGGATTTTTGCCCAAATACCGGATCGGCTCAACAGACACCCCGGGCGAGGTTTGGCCTCCCGGCGTCCGGCAAGCCGCCCGGCATGGACGTTTCAGCTCTGCACGACCGCCGGTGGTCCCGTCGACTGCGCCGCACGCTCGACGCACCGGCGCACTGGGAGGTCCTCGACCTCCCGTCCGGGAAGCTCGCCGACGCGGTGGAAGCTCTCCCCCTCGGGCCGTACCGCGACGCCCTACGCGGCGTGTGGCTCGGCCACCCGCTCCACCCGGGCCTGGTTCAGCTGCCCATCGGCTGCTGGACATCGGCAGGCCTGCTGGACTTCACTCCGGGCGCCCAGCGGTCGGCCGACGCACTCGTCGCCACCGGACTGCTGACGGCCGTGCCGACCGCGCTGTCCGGCTGGGTGGACTGGGCCCGGCTCGACCCGCCGCGCCGCCGCACGGGCCTGGTCCACGCTCTTGCCAACACGACCGGCGTGCTGCTGTACGCCGGCTCGCTGCTGGCCCGCTGCCGGGGCCGACGCGCCCGCGGCCGACTGCTCGGCCTGACGGGGCTCGCCGCCATCTCGGGCGGCGGCGTCCTCGGCGGCCACCTGGCCTACGGACAGGCCGCCGGCCCCAACCGGGCCGCCGCCGCGCCCCGACTCGCGCCCGCCGACTGGGTCGGACTCGGCCCGGTCGACGACTTCCCACCGGGCGAACCCGTCCGCAGGATGGCCGGCGACCTGCCCGTGGTCGTCGTCCGCGAGGGCGAGCGCTGCCACGTGCTCGCGGAGCGCTGCGCCCACCTGTCCGGCCCGCTCGCCGACGGCACAGTGGCCGACGGCTGCCTGCGCTGCCCGTGGCACGGCAGCGAGTTCCGCCTGCGTGACGGCGAGGTCGCGAGCGGCCCGGCCACCTCGCCGCAGCCAGTGTTCGAGACCCGATTGCTCTCCGGGTACCTGGAGGCACGACTGCCCGGCGCCGGCTGACCAGCCGTCCACGTCCACACGGTGTACGGATCGGCCCAACGGGCAAACGCACCCGCGCGGGCCCGATCCGTGGCGGATCCGCGCGCCCGCCACGCGGAGGAGGACGACATGAACCCGGTCGAACGCGCACTGCGCTCGGTGGACGGCTACCAGCAGCGCCACCGGCCCACCGCCATGGTCCTCGGCGTGATCAAGAAGTACGGCGACGACCGCGGCGGACTACTCGCCGCGCTCATCACCTACTACGGCTTCCTCGCCCTGATCCCGCTGCTCCTCCTGCTCAGCACCGTCCTCGGATTCGTCCTGCACGGCAGCCCCGGCGCACAGCAGTCCGTCCTCAACTCCGCCCTGGCCGACTTCCCGATCATCGGCGACCAACTCCGCCAGAACGTCCACTCCCTCCAGGGAAGTGGGTTCGCCCTGGCCGTCGGCATGCTGTTCATGCTCTACGGAGCACTCGGCATCGCGCAGGTGCTCCAGCACGCCATGGCCGAGATCTGGAACGTCCCCGGCGTGCGCCGGCCGGGCTACTGGCCGCGCCTGGTCCGCAGCCTCCTGCTCCTACTCGTGCTCGGCTCCGGCCTGGTACTCGGCACCGGGGCCGCATCGGTCGTCGCTGCCTCCCTCGGCGGGCCCGCCGCCCGCATCGGCGGTCTGATCGTCTCCGCGCTCCTGAACGCCGCCCTGTGCCTGGCCTGCTTCCGCGTGCTCACCCCCCGGACGATCCCCACGCGCGCGCTATGGCCGGGCTGCGCGGTCGCGGGCCCGCTGTTCACCGTCCTCCAGGCCTTCGGCTCCCTGCTCGTCGTGCACGAGCTGCGCCACGCCGGGCAGGTCTACGGCTTCTTCGCCACCGTGATCGGCCTGCTCTCCTGGCTCTTCCTCGCTGCGGAGATCACCGTGTACGCCGCCGAGACCAACGTCGTCCTCGCCCGCCGCCTGTGGCCGCGCAGCCTGCTCCAGCCGCCGCTCACCGACGCCGACGAACAGGTGCTGAGCGCAATCGCCCACCAAGAGGAACGCCGCCCCGAACAGCAAGTCGACGTCGCCTTCAGCGACGACGACCCACGACCGGACGCCAACGACGACGGGACCGCGGGTCGACCCCCCGGGGGATGACGACCCTCGCCGCCCTGCCGGATGCGAGGATCCGGGGATCCGGGGATCCGGGGATCCGGGGATCCGGGGATCCGGGGATCACACTGTCAGAACCGTGCTGGCCGACGATTGACCTCATACCAGGAAAAGCCGGGGACGATCCGTACACAAGATCGAGCCCGTCGTCACGCGGAGCCGGGGCAGCGGCCAAGGGGGCAGTGCGCTGGCGCTCGCGGCCTGACCGCCAGCCGACCCGCTCGCCTCACACGTGGTGGGTACCGGTGACGGTGTCAGCGGCGGGGGTGTGGCATGTGCTGCAGGGGTGCCAACGTGGCCGGTCAGGGGTGGACCGGTGTGGAGCGAGGATCATTCCGGCGGTGTCCAGGCCGCACATGGTGAGGGAGCCGCAGGCGCTCGAGGGCTCGGCGGCCCCCTGTGCGCGCGGCGCACCGGCTGCTCGGGGTCCGAGGGCGTGTGGTCGGTTTGGAGGACCCGGACGTTGCTCGGCGTGTCCGGTTCCAGTACGACGACAATGTCCACCTCCCCACGGTGGCTGCTGCTCCCGGTACCGCACGCGCGCGGTGGCATTCGGACCAGCTGGCGCAACAGTTGCCTCGGACACGCTGGGATTCGACGAGAACGGCGTACCGGTAATCATCGAGTTCAAGCGCGGCCGGGACTCCGGGGTGATCACGCAGGCAACGTCCTACCTCGTCTGGCTTCTGGCGCATCGGGCACGAGTTCGAGGCGCTGGTACGCAGACGCCTGGGTGCCGAGGTGGTGGAGACGATCGACTGGCGGCGGCCTCGGGCGATCTGTGTCGCAGCCGAGTTCTCGCGTCACATCCGGGCCGGGGCTTCGCTTCACCAGCGGAGGCATCGCTTGAACCTGGTGCGCTACCGGGTTCTCGGACCGGCCCTGCTGACGTTGCAGCTGGTCGAGACGGTCCCGGGCTTCATCGATTCCCCGTCTCCGGTACCGGCCGAGCCGGTCGGTGAGGTGCATGCCGAGCCGGAGGCGGTCGCGGTGCCAGTGGAGGCGTCGCAGGTGGAGGTGCCTGGACGAATGCAGGAACTGTACGACGAGCTGGATGAGGTGCTGGCGGCGGCTGGTGAGCTGGAGGTGGTGGTGCTGAAGCACTACATCGCCTACCGGCGGATCCTGAACGTGGCCTCGGTCGTGTTCCGGCCGGGGCACGGGGCCCTGCTGGTGTACCTGCGGTTGGAGCCGGACTCGGTGGAGCCGGAGGAGGCCTTCACCCGGGACGTGCGCGGCGTCGGGCACCTGGAGGTGCGGATCGCTTCGTCGGCGGACGTGGAGAAGGCGATGCCGTTGATCCGGCGGGCGGTCGAGGAGTCCTGACGGACGGAGAAGGGGGGGTGGGGGTTTGTGGTCCCGCCCCCCCCTCTCTTCCTCTGGCCCTCTACCCAAGACGCCCCCCCTCCCAACCCCCGCCCCGTAAAGGGGAAAGCCTCCCCG
>NZ_JBHVJT010000004.1:146602-188082 GCF_042798815.1 Kitasatospora sp. NPDC057738
GAGAAGAAACATCTTCGTGGGGGGACGGGGAGAAGGCGGTTCTGTGGGTCCGGGGGGTGGTCGGGGAGTCCGGAGGGACGGAGAAGGGCGGCTGGAGTTTGGTGCTCCAGCCGCCCTTTCGCGTCTGCGGGCCGTCGACCGGGACGGCCTCATGTCACGCCTCCGGTCCGGCGAGGGCGAAGTCGTCCTGGGTCAGCTCTGCTTGCAGGCGCTGTTCGGCGATCTCGGCGTAGTGCGGGGAGAGTTCGACGCCGACGAAGCGCCGGCCTTCGCGCAGGGCGGCGACGCCGGTGGAGCCGCTGCCGGTGAAGGGGTCGAGGACGGTGCCGCCTTCGGGGCAGATCTGGACAAGCTGCTGCATGATCTCCAGCGGCTTCTGGGTGATGTGGACGCGGTCCTTGCGGGGCTGGCTGGCGATGAAGTGGCCGGGCAGGTAGAGGTTGCGGCGGTTGTCGAGGGTGCCCTTGACGCCCCAGGTGATGAACTCGGCGGACTGCTTGAAGCCGCCCTTGCGAGGCCGGCTGGCGGGCTTGATCCACGGGATGGTGCCCTGCCAGGTCCAGCCGGCCATCTGGAGGGCGTCGCTGGTGGTGGGTTCCTGCCTCCAGTCGGAGAAGACCATGGCGACCGCGTGCTCGGCGCTGGCCCGGTAGGCCTCGGTGAGGAGTTCGGTGAGCCAGGAGCGGTAGGAGCGCTGGTCGCGGTTCTCGCCGGGGAAGGTCTTGAGGTCGTGGGCGGAACCGCTGGTGACGTACTTGGCGCGGGCGTCGCGGCTGGTGCGCTCGGAGCTGGTCCGGCCGCCGCTGTTGTACGGCGGGTCTGTGATGACCGCGTTGACGGATTCGTCGGGGAGGGTCTTCAGCACGGTGAGGGCGTCGCCTCGGTGGAGGGTGAAGTCGTTCACAGGGGCCTTCCTCGGGCAGGGGTGAGCCGACTCCGGGCGCACACCGTGGCGGCCGCCGGGAGTGCCGGTGGAGGGGACGGTAGTCGCGATCGGCGGCCGCGCCTAACGGCTGGCGCAAGGACATCGGGGCTTGTCGGGGCTCGTTTGGTGCGGCCGGAGTTCGCGTCTACTGTCTCGCCATGCCAACCGGGCAGCAGGCCAAGTCGGCCCGGCCCGAGGCGCATTGGCCCGCGCTGTCTCATCCAGGCGAGACCGCGCGACGGAGTGCGCGAACCTTCCCTACACCCCGAAGAGGGCCTCGTGTTCCAGCTGAGATCACGAGCGCGGCCGGCTGCCGCGCGTGACCCGAGACCGGCGTCCGGGAGCTACCGACTCCCCTGACCCGGGCCCGCCCTGAACGAGGGCGGTTTCACCACCGGCGCGGTGCCGGCGACTTCTTCGCACGAGGGGCCGGCACCGCGCTGTCCTACGAATCCCGCAAGGAGCCGCTGCGATGCAGCATGCCCTGGCACACCTGTGCCCTCATCCGCCTCCGCCGTCGTCCCAGTCCCGGTTCGGTGATTGGCGGGCGTCGTGAAGAAGGCGTTCGGCGTGCTCGTCGGGTTCGTCGCCTGCGGGCCGCTGACGCTGGCCCTGCCAGTGGTGATCGCCGGCGCGGGCAACGCTTCGGCGACGTCCGCCTCGTGTCCGCCCGGTGGCGGTCCGCAGGGTGTGGACAGCTCGGCCGTCGCAGCGCAGGTCGAGGCGATCCTGAAGGGCTCCAGTCCGCTCAGCGCTCCGAGCGTGGCGGGGCTGAGCAAGCCCGACGAGCAGATCCCCAATGCGAAGACCATCCAGGCCACCGGTGTCGCGATGCGCTCGCGCTGGCCGGGCCGGGCCGGGCCGGGCCGGTCGCCGCCGTCGCGGCGGAGCGGCAGAACCGGCAGGACCAGCGGAACCGGCGGCGGTCCGTCCGACCGGGCGTCACCGTCCGGTGTCCGTAACCTGCCCGCCCCTCGGTGGCCCCGGAAAACCGGTACTCCGTGCCAGTGTGCCCGGGCGAGGATAGCGCCGTGGCGGACGTACCGGTCGCCGCGCCCGCGCCGCGCCCACCTCCCGCCTCCCGCCTCCCTTGGAGACCCTGACGCCATGACCGACTCCGCCCTCGGCCGCTTCTACGACGCGTTCGCCGACGACTACCACCTCCTCTACGCCGACTGGAACGCCTCCGTCGCCCGCCAGGGCGCCGCGCTGGACGCCCTGATCCGCCGACACCTCGGTGACCGCCCGGCCGAGGTGCTGGACTGCGCCTGCGGCATCGGAACCCAGGCGATCGGCCTGGCCGCGCTCGGCCACCGCGTCACCGGCAGTGACCTCAGCCCGGTCTCCGCCGCCCGCGCCACCGCCGAGGCCGCCGAGCGCGGTATCCGGCTTCCCACCGCCGCCGCCGACATGCGGGAACTCCCCTTCCCGGACAGGCGGTTCGACGTCGTCGTCTGCGCCGACAACGCGCTGCCCCACCTGCTCACGGCCGAGGACGTCCGCGCCGCGCTCGGTGAGATGCGACGGGTCCTGCGTCCCGGCGGACTGGTGCTGGTCACCACCCGCCCGTACGACGAGCTGCGCCGCACCCGGCCCGCCTCCACCTCGCCGCAGACCGCCGACTACGAGGGCCGACGGTCGGTCCTCTTCCAGCTCTGGCAGTGGCGGGAGGACGGCGAGCGGTACGACCTGGAGCTCTTCCGTCTCCTTCCGGACGACGCCGGCGAGTGGCAGGTCGCGGTTCGCCGCTCCACCTACTGGGCGCTCACCCAGGACCAGCTGAGCGCCTTCGCCGCCGAGGCGGGCCTGTCCGGCATCCGCTGGGAGCAGCCCGTCGACACCGGCTTCTTCCAGCCCGTCCTGATCGCCCGGGCACCCTGACCTCCCGAAAGGCTCCGGTACGGTCCCCGGCGGCCGCAGCACGAGCGGCATCCCGACCATCCGCGCCACTCGGGCCTCGAACCCCCTCTCACCGCAGTGGCCGCGGGTCCGAGCGCCGGTCCGGGGCGCCGGGGACCACTGCGCTCCCGTGGCGCCGCAACTGCGCACCGCCGTGGTGCTCGACCGACTGGAGCGGGCCCTGGCCCGAGCCCCCGCGACGGCCCGTCCGCTCCTCCCCTACCGGCCCAATGCCGCCACCGCCTCCGCGACCCGGGCCGCGCCGTCCTCCTCCGCCATCGCGCGGGCCACCTCCTGCGCCCCTTCCCTCAGCCGCTGCTCCTCGACGGCCTGCCGGACGGCCTCCGCCAGCCGGTCGGCGGTCAGGTCGGCGAACCGCACCGGCGTGGTGGCGGCACCGAGCCGGGCGAGCCGACCGGCCCAGAACGGTTGGTCCGCCGTCACCGGGACGGGGACGCTCGGCACGCCCGCACGCAGGGCCGCGGCCGCCGTGCCCGCGCCCGCATGGTGCACGACCGCCGCCATGTGCGGGAACAGCCGGGCGTGCGGGAGCTCGCCGACGGTCAGCACGCCGTCGCCCTCCCCGGCGATCCCGGCCCAGCCGGCCTGCACCACGCCCCGGACGCCCGCCCGCCGCAGGGCCTCCACCGCGAGGGTGCTCAGCCGCTCGCCCTGCCCGGCCGCCATGCTGCCGAAGCCGATGAACACCGGTGGCGGTCCCTCCCGCAGGAAGTCCTCGACCTCGGCCGGGAGGCGGTGGTCGTCCGGTACGTACGGCCACCAGTTGCCGACCACCCGCAGTCCCTCCCGCCAGTCGGCCGGGCGCGGTACGACGGTCGGGCTGAAGCCGTGCAACACCGGCCAGCGCGCCCGTTCCACGGCCCGCCGGCGCGCGGTCTGGGAGAGCGCCGGGAGTCCGAGCCGCGACCGCATCCGGCGGGCGGCCTCGGCGTGCAGACGATCGACGACCCGCTGGCCGAGCGCCCCCGCCGCCCGGTTGCCCCAGCTCCCCAACGAGCGGCCGCCCCCGACGACCGGAGGGAACTCCCGTGTCGGCAGCGTGGGTTGCAGGTAGACCCCCAGGCTGGGAACGTCCATCGCCTCCGCGAGGTGCCAGCCCAGCGGCGCGGTGGTGGTGCTCAGCAGGAGCAGATCGGCGCCGGGTGCGGTGGCGTCCGCGAGGACGTCGCCCAGCTGCCCGATGAACGCCGCGGCCCGCGCGAGCAGTTCGGAGCGCCCGCGCGCGGGCCCGGCACCCGCGCCGCGTGGATCGACCGGGAGCGGCCGGAAGTCGAGGCCGCTGCCGGCCACCAGCTCGCGGAAGGCCTCGGGCGCCGCGAGCGCGACCTCGTGCCCCGCACCGCGCAGGTACGCCCCGAGCCCCGTGTAGGGGGCGACGTCGCCGTACGATCCGGCGGCCATGACGAGGATCCTCATCGGACCGCCCCGTCGACGTCGTTGCCGTCGTTGCTGTCGAGGTCGTTCGCGTCGCGCCGCTCGGCGTTGGCGCCGATGGCCGCACGGAGGTAGCCGGCCAGGCCCGGGCGCTGCTCGGCCGGCGGGACGACCAGGGCGAAGGCCCGGGCGTCCGCCTCGTAGTCGTCGGCGATCCGGCAGTGCATCTCCGGCGGGCAGGGTGTGAACCACCGGGTGATGTGCTGCCGGTGCCGCTCCGCGAGGTCCAGCACCGTCCGGTGGTCGACCGGCAGCCCCGCGTCGAAGGCCTCCAGCAGCCGGCCGCGCCACTCGGCGGCCTCCGCCATCAGCTGCTGCCAGTCCTCCTTGGAGTGGGTGGCGGCGCGGGCCAGGGCCTCCTGGTGGCTGTCCCGCTCGCCCCACTTGAGGTGGGCGTCGGCCGCGTAGCTGAGGTCGAAGACCACGTCCCCGAAGACCTCGAAGCGCTCCTGCGGCGTCAGCTCGACCCCGGTGCGCTGGACCTCGATGGCCCGCTCGGCGACGTCGACCAGCTTCTGCAGGCGTCCGATCTGCTCGGTGAGGGCCTGCCGCCTCGCCAGCAGGTGGTCGAGCGCGTTGGCCTGCGGGTCCGCCAGGATGTCGGCGATCTCGTCGAGCGGGAAGCCGAGCTCCCGGTAGAAGAGGATCTGCTGGAGCCTGGCGAGGTCCGCGCCGCTGTAGAGCCGGTAGCCGGCCGGGCTGCGCTCACTGGGCGCGAGCAGCCCGGACCGGTCGTAGTAGTGCAAGGTCCGGATCGTGACCCCGGCGAAGCCGGAGACCTGGCCCACCGACCAGCTCATGCGTCCCTCCGATCATCCGTTCGTTCACTGCGCCCCACCGTGCGGCCTGACGTGGGGTGAGGGTCAACACGCGCAGCTCAGGGGCCCGCTCCGGATGGCTGGAGGCATCCTGGGTCAGGTCTCGCGCTGCGGGTGGTAGGCGCTCTCGGGTATGCCGAAGGTCCAGGCGACCCCGGCTCGCGCGGTGCGGGTGCTCGGGGGGACGCGCAGCCAGTAGGTGCGGTGGGTGCCGTCCGGTTCGGGGGTGGAGTTGACCACCTCGACCATCACCACCGGCTCGTCCTCGGGCAGGACGATCCGCCAGAGCACCCCGGTCTCGTCCCGGTGGACGGGCTCGGCGCCGGAGTCGGCCAGGTAGCGCTCGTAGCCGTAGTGCTCCAGCAGGACCCGGCGCAGCTCGGCGTTCTCCTCGGTGCGGATCCGCTCGACGGTCACCTCGGCCAGGCCGGCCAGGAACTCCGGCGGGACGGGCATGCCGCGCCAGGCGTGCAGGGCGAAGCCGTCGGCGTACTCCAGGGCAGGCCCGTCCGCCCGGTCGAGCCGTCCGGCCTCGTCGCGGTGCAGGACGGCCGGCCGCTCGCTGAGCAGGACCACCTCCCGGTACGGCCACCACCAGCTGGCCTCCCGGGCCAGTTCGGCGAGCGGTGCGACGGCGTCGGCGCTCGCCCCGGCGGCCTCGAAGGCGGCGAACCACGGCGCGTCGTGCTGACCCCGCACGGCGTCCAGCAGGGCGAGCCGGACGGTGGTGCGGCGGTCCCGTGCCTCCTCGGCCACGGCGGCGTCGGCCTCCCGGTCGGCCTCGGGGGCGAGCCGGTCGAGCACGGCGTTGCGCAGTCGGTCGGCGAGCGGGGTGGTGACCGGTCCGAGCTCGCCACCGGTGAGCGCCCAGTGGCCCGCCCACCCGCTGGTGCCGACCTGCTCGACGGCCCGTCGACGGGCCTCCTCCCAGGGCCGGGTGCGCACGGCCTCGCGCACGCTCTGCGCGCCGGCGGCCCGCAGCTCCAGGGCCGCCTCGGTCGCGGCGAGCGGCGAGCCGAACCAGCGGACGGCCGCGGGCTCGGGCAGTCCGGCCGCCCGGTAGGCGGCCCGGACGGCACGCTCGGCCGCCGCCCTGTCCCCCGGCCCGGTGGCCGCCCCGGCCGCCCGCCAACGGGCCGTCGCCTCGGCCGGCCCGGGCAGCTCCCGCGCCTGCGCCCGGTCGCCGTGGGCCTCGTCGTGGATCACCGTTTCCATCCCTGCTCCGTTCCCGGCCGGGCTCCCCGCCCGGCCGTCCGTTCCCGTTCCCGTGCCGCGGCCCCGGCCGCGCCCTGCCCTCGTGCCCTGCCCTCGTGCCCTGCCCTCGTGCCGCCCCGTACGGCGGGCGGAGCGGCCGTCAGTCCGCGACCACCCGCACCGCGCCGGGCGCGTACTCGCGTTGGCGGACCACCCGGTACCAGCTCTTGGGCAGCGGTATCGCCGCGTGCTCCTCGTGCACCACCCGGCCGCCCTCGGGCAGGTGCAGCCAGCCCGCGCCGAACGGCCCGGTCTCGCGGCGCAGCTCGCCGGGGCCGACCACGGCGTGGGCGTGCCCGGTGACCTCGCCGAGCGCCAGCACCATCCGGCCCCGCGCGTCCCGGGGCTGCACGGCCAGCCCCGCCACCCGCGGCGGCACCGCGCTCTCCTCGACCGGCACGATCAGCACATCGCCCTGGCGGTACATCAGTCCTCCCTCGCCGTACGGCCGGACCCCGGCGGACGCCGGAACCCACGGCTCCGCCGCGTCTGCCGCGGTCACTCTCCGGAGCCAGGACCCGAACATAGAGCAAGGGTCTGACAACCCGCCCGGGCGGCGACCCGGCCGCCGGATTGTCAGTCCCGGCTGGTAGACAGTTGTTCGGCCCAGATCCCGGAGGAGCAGCGCATGACTGTCAACGACCACATCGAGCGGTTCCACGGTCTCCCCGTCTTCGACTTCGTGGAGGCCTTGGAGGAGGCCGAGGAGAAGGGCGGATCCGGCGCCGTCGAGCTGCCGGACGCGGCCTCGGCCGCCTGGAGGGTCAAGCTCGACTACGAGTCCGAGGCGACGTTCGCCGAGCGCTGGGAGCAGTTCCTCGGCGCCGTCGACACCGAGCGGGTCACCGCCCTGGTGATCGGCCAGTGGGCCCCGGACGAGCCGGACGGCTTCCAGGAGCCGATGGAGGCGATCGTCGCCGCCGCCGGCCGGCTGCCCGCCCTGCGCGCGCTGTTCGTCGGCGACATCACCTACGAGGAGTGCGAGATCTCCTGGATCCAGCAGTGCGACATCACGCCGCTGCTGACGGCCTTCCCGCGGCTGGCCGAGCTGGTGGTGCGCGGCGCCTCGCAGGACTGGGACGGCAAGGGCGGTCTGGCCCTGCGGCCGCTGCGGCACGAGGCGCTCAGGGCGCTGCGCTTCGAGGCCGGCGGCCTGCCGGGCTCGGTCGTGCGCTCGGTGGCCGGCTGCGACTTCCCGGCCCTGGAGCGGCTGGAGCTCTGGCTGGGCGTGGACAACTACGGCGGCGACGCGACGATGGCCGACGTCGCGCTGTTCCTGGACGGCACCCGCTTCCCCTCGCTGCGCCACCTCGGCCTCCAGAACAGCGAGTTCCAGGACGACATCGCGGCCGCCGTGGCGCACGCGCCCGTCGTCGCCGGGCTGGAGTCGCTCAACCTCTCGATGGGCGTACTGACCGATCAGGGCGCCACCGCCCTGCTGGAGGGCCAGCCCCTCACCCACCTGCGCTCCCTCGACCTGCACCACCACTACCTGACCGAGGAGATGCAGCAGCGCCTGCGCCAGGCCCTCACCGGGGTCGAGGTCGACCTCTCCGAGCCCGGCAAGCCCGACGACCGGTGGCGCTACGTGGCCGTGGCCGAGTAACCGTCACCTCCCGCACGCACCCGACCGCCCGTCCGCCCGCCCGCCCGCCCGACCACTCGACCACTCGACCCACCAGGATCCTCCATGACCGTCTCCCGCCACATCGAACGCTTCCACGAGCTGCCGGTCCACGAGTTCACGCCCGACGACGCCCGGCCGCGGCCCGCCGCGGGCGCCGTCGCCTGGCGGCTGTCCCTCGAGTACGGCTCCAAGCAGGACTTCGTCCAGCTCTGGCAGTCCTTCCTGGAGGAGGTCGACCCTGCCGGCGTCCGCGCCGTGGTGATCGGCGCCTGGTGGCAGGACGGCTACACGTCCGTACGCTCCGCCGTCGAGGCCGTCACGGCCGAGGCGCGGCGCCTGCCCGCCCTGGAGGCGCTGTTCCTCGGCGAGGTGACCTTCGACGAGTGCGAGATCTCCTGGTTGGAGATGGACGACGTCACCCCCTTGCTGAACGCCTTCCCCGGGCTGCGGTCGCTGGCCGTGCGCGGCGGCACGGACCTCGCCCTGGAGCCGGTGCGGCACGACCGGCTGACCAGCCTGCGCTTCGAGTCCGGCGGCCTTCCGGCGACCGTGGTGCGCGCGGTGGCCGGCTCCGAACTGCCCGCGCTGGAGCGCCTGACCCTCTGGCTCGGCGTGGACGAGTACGGCGGTGACGCGACGATGGACGACCTGGCACCGTTCCTGGACGGTTCCCGGCTGCCGAAGCTGCGCCACCTCGGGCTGGCCAACAGCGAACTCCAGGACGAGATCGCCGCCGCCCTCGCCCACGCCCCCGTGGTGGCCCGGCTGGAGTCGCTCGACATCTCCATGGGCGTGCTCTCCGACGAGGGCGCCACCACTCTGCTGGAGGGCCAGCCGCTCACCCACCTGCGCTCCCTCGACCTGCACCACCACTACCTGAGCGACGCGATGCAGGAACGTCTGCACGAGGCCCTGCCCGGGGTCGAGCTCGACCTGGACGACGCCGAGGCGGACGAGATGGACGACGAGGACGACCGCTACGTCTCGGTCTCCGAGTAGCCGGACACGGAGGCGATGACCGTGCGACTGACCGTCCTCGGCAACCCGGGGCACCGACGGGTGACGCTGTTCGCGGCCGCCGCCCGGGCCGCCGGACTGCCCGAGCCCGCCGTCCTGCCCTGGCTGGACGTGCTGCGCGGCCGGTACCGGCTGCCCGAGGGCGGCCTGCTGCGCATCGAGTCGCCCGGCGAGGAGCCCGAGGTCGACCTGCTGCTGCGCGGCCCGGCGCTCGGCCCCGGCTACGCGCCGACCAGGGTCGAGGGAACGGCCGTCTGGTACGCGGGGGTCATGGCCGCGCTGCGCGGGCTGGCCGCCCGGCCCGGCGTACGGCTGCTCGGCGATCCGGAGGAGATCGCCGTGATGTTCGACAAGCGCCGGGCGCACGCGCTGCTCACCGCGGCCGGGGTGCCGGTGCCCAGGGCGCTCGGCGGCGAGGTCACCGGCTGGGAGCACCTGCGCGAGCGCCTCGCCGCGGCCGGCCTGCACCGGGTCTTCGTCAAGCCGGCGCACGGCTCCTCCGCCTCCGGGGTGATGGCCCTGGAGTTCGGGCCGCGCGGACAAGTGCAGGCCACCACCTCGGTGGAGCTCACCGACGGCGGCCTGCACAACTCGCTGCGGGTGCGCCGCTACCGCGGCGAGCGGGAGGTCGCCGCGATCGTCGACGGCCTGGCACCGGACGGCCTGCACGTCGAGCAGTGGATCCCGAAGGCCTCGCAGTCGGGGCGCTCGGCGGACCTGCGGGTCGTGGTGGTCGCCGGCCGGGCCACCCACGCCGTGGTGCGCACCAGCACCCAGCCGATGACCAACCTGCACCTCGGCGGCGCCCGGGGCAGCATCGACCAGGTCCGGGAGGCCGCGGGGCCTGCCTGGCCGGCCCTGCTGGAGACGGCCGAGCGCGCGGCGGCCTGCTTCCCCGGCTCGCCGATGGTCGGCGTCGACGTGCTGCCCACGGCCGGCTGGCGGCGCGCCCTGGTCGGCGAGGTGAACGCCTTCGGCGACCTGCTCCCCCGCCTCACCGGCCTGCCCGGCGGCCCCGCCGAGGGCCTGGACACCTACGGCGCCCAGCTGGCCGCCCTCACCGCCCCCTCCCCGTCGTCGCCCGCGACGACGGACCACCAGATCACGGAACCCGCTCGATGAACCACCTGACCACCACCCCGGACCACGCCCCGACCCCGGCCCACATCCCGGCGCACGCCCCGGCTCCGGCCCACGCCCGGGCTCCGGACCACACTCCGGACCGCACCCCGACCCCCGCTCCCACCCCCGACATGAACGCCGTCGTCGGCAGCCACGACCTGCTGCTCGTCACCCTCGACACGCTCCGCTTCGACGTCGCCGAGGAACTGGCCGCCGCCGGCCGCATCCCGCACCTCGCCGCCGTCCTCCCCGGCGGCCGCTGGGAGCGCCGGCACGCGCCCGGCAGCTTCACCTACGCCTCCCACCAGGCGATCCTGGCCGGCTTCCTGCCGACCCCGGCCTCCCCGGACGGACCGCACCCGCGCCTGTTCGCGGCCCGCTTCGCCGGATCCGAGAGCACCGCCCCGCGCACCTGGGTCTTCGACGCCCCCGACCTGCCGACGGCCCTGGCCGCGGCGGGGTACCGCACGGTGTGCGTCGGCGGCGTGGGGTTCTTCAACAAGCAGGGCCCCCTGGGCTCGGTGCTCCCGGGCCTCTTCCAGGAGAGCCACTGGGCACCCGAGTCCGGCGTGGCCTCGCCGACGTCCTTCGAGGTGCAGGTCGCCCGGGCCGAGCGGGTCGCCGCCGAACAGCCCGCCGACCAGCCGCTGTTCCTCTTCCTGAACGTCTCGGCGCTGCACCAGCCGAACTGGTTCCACCTGCCCGGCGCCACCCGCGAGCACGGGGACTCGCGGGCCAGCCACGCCGCCGCCCTGGAGTACGTGGACGCGCACATCGGCCGGCTGTTCGCCGCGATGAGCGCCCGCCGCCCCTGCTTCGCGATCATCTGCTCCGACCACGGCACCGCCTACGGCGAGGACGGCTACACCGGGCACCGGATCGGCCACGAGGTGGTCTGGACGGTCCCGTACGCGCACTTCACCCTCCCCGCCCGACCGGCGGGCGCCGCCGCGACCTCCGAGGAGCCCGCATGACCACCGCGCCCCCGCGCCCGGACTCGCCGTACCAGTCGTACGTCTACGCGTACCCGCACAAGACGGCCTACCGCCCGCTGCCCGGACGTCCGCCGCTGCGCGAGCTGTGGGCCGGCGAGCCGCAGCACGCGCTCTCGCTCTACCTGCACATCCCGTTCTGCGAGGTCCGCTGCGGCTTCTGCAACCTGTTCACCCGGATCGGCAGCCCGGAGGGCCTGACCACGGCCTACCTGGACGCCTTGGAGCGCCAGGCCGCGGCGGTGCGCGCCGCGCTGGACGACGGGGCCCGGTTCGCGCTGGCCGCGTTCGGCGGCGGCACTCCCACCTATCTGACGGCCGGCGAGCTGGAACGGCTGTGCGACATCGCGGAGCGGCGGATGGGCGCCGACCTGCGGGCGGTGCCGCTCTCGGTGGAGGCCTCGCCCGCCACCGCGACCGCCGACCGGCTGGAGGTGCTGGCCGCCCGGGGCACCACCCGGCTGAGCCTGGGCGTGCAGTCCTTCGACGACGCCGAGGCGCGCTCCGCCGTCCGCCCGCAGAAGCGGGCCGAGGTGGAGGCCGCCCTCGGCCGGATCCGCGCGGCCGGGTTCCCGGTGCTCAACATCGACCTCATCTACGGCATCGACGGCCAGACCGAGGCGAGCTGGCTCCGCTCGCTGGACACCGCGCTCGCCTGGCTGCCCGAGGAGCTGTACCTCTACCCCCTGTACGTCCGCCCGCTGACCGGCCTGGCCCGGCGCGGGGAGCAGGAGAGCCGGTCCGCCTGGGACACCCGGCGGCTCGCGCTCTACCGGGCCGGCCGCGACCACCTGCTCGCCCACGGCTACCAGCAGGTGTCGATGCGGATGTTCCGCCGGGCCGCCTCCCCGCAGGCCGGGGCGGGCGAGTACGCCTGCCAGACCGACGGCATGGTCGGCCTGGGCTGCGGCGCCCGCTCCTACACCTCGCGGCTGCACTACTCCTTCGACTACGCGGTGAACGCCACCGAGGTGCGCGGCATCATCGACGACTACGTCGCCACCGAGGACTTCCACCGTGCCGAGGTGGGTCACTGGATGGGCGGTGCGGAGCCGCGCCGACGGCACCTGGTGCAGTCCCTGCTCCAGGCCGAGGGCATGCCGCTGGCGGACTACCGTGCCCGGTTCGGCGGGTCCCCGGCCGAGGACTTCCCGGCGGAGCTGGCCCGGTTCGCCGAGCGCGGCTGGCTCGCCGACGGCGACCCGGCGTTCCTGCGGCTCAGCCCGGAGGGCCTGGCGCACTCGGACGCCGTCGGGCCGATGCTGTTCTCGCCCGGGGTCCGGGCCCTGATGGCGGCGTACGAGGCGAAATGACCTTCCTCGGCATGCCCTCCGCCTCGCGGCCGCCGGAGGACGGCGCGCGGGACCTCACCCTGCTCTACCGCGGTCCGCTCTCCTCCTGCGACTACGACTGCCCGTACTGCCCGTTCGCCAAGCGGCGCGACAGCCCCGGACAACTGCGGGCCGACCGGGCCGCGTTGGAGCGCTTCACCGGCTGGGCCGCCGGGCGCGCGGGAACCGGCGACACCCTGTCGTTGCTGTTCACGCCCTGGGGCGAGGGGCTGGTGCGGTCCTGGTACCGCCGCGCGCTGGTCGAGCTGAGCCGCCTGCCGCACGTCCGCCGCGTCGCGATCCAGACCAACCTCAGCTGCCGCACGGGCTGGCTCGCCGAGGCCGACCTCGACGCACTCGCCCTCTGGGTCACCTTCCATCCCGGCCAGGTCACCCGTGACCGCTTCCTCGCCAAGTGCCGCGAGCTGGACGCACTCGGTGTGCGGTACAGCGTCGGTGTCGTCGGCCAGCCCGAGCACCTCGACGAGGCCGGCCGGCTGCGCGACGAGCTCTCCGAGGACGTCTACCTGTGGGTCAACGCCGCCGAGGGCCTCGACTACACCGACGCCGAGGCCGCCCGATGGGCCGCTCTCGACCCGCACTTCGGCTACAGCCGGCACGCCCATCCCAGCGCCGGGCTGCCGTGCCGCACCGGCGAGTCCGTGCTGTCGGTGGACGGCGACGGCACGGTGCGCCGCTGCCACTTCGTCCGGGACGTCCTCGGCAACCTGTACGACGGCAGCTACCGTGCCCGACTGCGGGCGCGGGCCTGTCCGTTGCCGGTCTGCGACTGTCACATCGGCTACGTCCACCTGGAGACCCTGCCGCTGTACGAGCTGTTCGGTGCGGGAGTGCTGGAACGCGTGCCGCACGGCTGGCCACGGGGCCGGTGACACCTCCGCGGCCGGCCGGCCACCCGGGGTGAAGGCCTCGCTTCGCCCGCGCCGCCGGGGTCACCTCGCTCCGGAGGCCGGCCCCGCATGACGTCCGGCAACCTCCCGCGCACGGTCCGAAGCCGTTCCGTGCCCACCGGGCGGTACGGCCCGCACATCCCTAGCCTGGTGACAGGGAGGAGGCGAAACACCATGCTTGGAGACGCTCCGCTGCAAGCAGTCATCCCCGCCGCCGATCTCACCCGCGCCAAGGCCTTCTACACCGACACCCTCGGTCTCAAGCTCGCCGAGGAGAGTGAGGAGGAGTTCGTCTGCGACACCGGCGGCACCCAGGTCACCGTCTACCACACCCCCAGCGGCGGTCAGGCCGCCCACACCCTGGCCAGCTTCAAGGTCGCCGACCTCGACACCGAGATGGCCGGCCTCCGCGACCGCGGGATCACCTTCGAGGAGTACGACTTCCCCGGTCTGAAGACCGTCAACGGCGTCGCCGAGGGCGAGGGCATGCGCGCGGCCTGGTTCAAGGACAGCGAAGGCAACATCCTCTGCGTGTCCCAGCGATTCGGCCGGTAGTAGTCCCGCCACCCGCCCGGTCGGCGGGCGGCCCCGCAAACCCGCCCGCCGACCCGTCCCATCGACGGCCGTCGGTCACCGTCGGCGCGCCCGCCGCCGGACCGTGCGGGCCGAGGCGACCGGGTCGAAGGAACCCGGGCGGTCGCGGGTCAGCGGGTAGCAGGCGAAGCCGATCAGGGCCGCGCTGAAGTGGCCGATGCTGGTGTAGTCCCGGCTCTGCAGCACGCCCAGTCCGTAGACCACCAACACCCCGGCCGCGTACAGGTACCGCCAGGGCCGGACGATCAGATAGGTGAGGACCGCGACCACTCCGGCCAGTGAATAGCTGACGCCGTAGTCCAGGGTGTAGACGGCGCTCGGCGAGGCCAGCCCGCGGTGGATCGCCCAGCCGAGCACGCCCTCGCTGAGGTACGTGGCGCCGACGTGCGCGAGCGCCGCCACCGAGATCCAGCGCAGCGTGCCGAGCCATCGTTCGGCGGGCACGTGGAAGAGGTTGTACAGCAGGAAGTAGGACAGCCAGCCGCCGCCCGCGATCCACAGGGCACTGGTCACCAGGACGCGGACCGGCGAGACCTGGAGGTGGTGGAGGTTGGTCGAACGCCGCTCCAGGATGCGGTCGGCGGTCGCCGGATCGACGTGCCGGATCACCTGCGTGGTGACGAGAAGGATCGCCAGCCAGATGTAGGTCCCCGGCGCGCGCCGGACGTAGGCCCACACCGCGTGGGCGGCACGCGCCCACCGGGGCCGCCGGTGTGCCTCGGGGCCCTTGACGGTGCTGCCGCCCATCGACGCCTCCTCGCGACACTCCTCACCATCCCCCTCACCCTCGCCCCCGCCCGGCCCCGCCGCCACCCGCCACCGGTCGCCGGGTCGCCGGGTCGCCGAGTCGCCGAGTCGCCGAGTCGCCCGCAACGACCTTCCACAACGACATGGCCGCACGGGAGAACCGCGCCTCCCGGCACCCCGCCTCCGGCCCCGGCGCCTTCCGGCCGTTCGCGTACGCTGACGCTCGGACCGTCCCGGCCGCGGCCTTCCCCCCGCGCACCGGGCGAGCCGGTTCCGGGAACCGCCGAACAAGGGCACCAGGCACGATGAGCGATCGCCTCGCCACGAGGACACCGACCGGCCCCGCGGCTTCCCGGCACCCCGCGCTGAGAGCCGCCGTCCGGCTGCGCCTCACCACGGCGTACGTCCTGCTGCTGACCGTGACGGCCTCCTGGCTGGCGAGCCAGGGCCATGCTGAGCGGGCCCGGTTCGTGCGGCACAACAGCAGCAACGTCCATCACATGGAAGTGGGCAAGTGGTGGACCCTGTTCACCAGTGGCCTCGTGGTCGACGGGGTCCCGTCCTGGGCGGGTATCGCGGCGGTCGCCGTCGTCCTGGGCCTGGCCGAGTGGCGCTGGGGTCCGGCCCGGGCCGGTGCGGTCTTCGTCTTCGGGCACCTGGGCGCCACCCTGCTCACCGAGGGCGCCATGTGGGTGATGCTGACGGCCCGCATCCCGGGCGCGCTCTCCCGCGCCCGGGACGTGGGCATCAGTTACGGCCTGGTCGCGACCGGTGCCTGCCTCCTCGCGCTCGGCCCGCGTCCGCTGCGTCGCTTCGGACTGTCGGCGCTCGCCGTGGCCCTGGCCGCCGCCTGGGCGCTGGATCAGCAGCTGGCCGACGCCGGCCACCTGGTCGCCCTCGGGCTGGGCACGCTCGCCTCCCGTACCGCCTGGCTGCGCACCCGGGCACCCGCCCCGACCCCCTGATCGGCGCCAACTACCCGTCGGGCCAAGCGAGTCGGCAGGATCACCGCCCGATACGCGGCGGCCGGGCAGCCCTCTGCGGCCACCCAGGCTTTCGTATGCTCTTGCATTACTCTGCAAATCTATGCCAGAGTTCGGGCATCGGATCGATTACGCCGAATCCCGTCACACATCGCTAGATCAGGGGCCCGCCATGCGGGTCAAGGGTGCATCCATGTCGAAGGTCTTGAGCAAGCTGCCGGTCGGTGAACGGATCGGCATCGCATTCTCCGGTGGGTTGGACACCTCCGTCGCCGTCGCGTGGATGCGCGAGCACGGTGCGTTCCCCTACGCCTACACGGCCGACATCGGCCAGTACGACGAGCCGAACCTCGCCGACGTCCCGGCCCGTGGCCGCGCGTACGGCGCCGAGCAGGCCCGGCTGGTCGACTGCCGGGCCGAGCTGGTCGAGGAGGGCCTGGCCGCCCTCGCCTGCGGCGCCTTCCACATCCGCTCCGCCGGGCAGACCTACTTCAACACCACCCCGCTCGGCCGCGCGGTGACCGGCACCCTGCTGGTGCGCGCCATGCAGGAGGACGGCGTCTCCATCTGGGGCGACGGCTCCACCTACAAGGGCAACGACATCGAGCGGTTCTACCGCTACGGCCTGCTGGCCAACCCCAACCTGCGGATCTACAAGCCGTGGCTGGACCAGGCCTTCGTCGACCAGCTCGGCGGCCGCAAGGAGATGTCCGAGTGGCTCGCCGAGCGCGACCTGCCGTACCGGGACTCCGCCGAGAAGGCCTACTCCACCGACGCCAACATCTGGGGCGCCACCCACGAGGCCAAGCGGCTGGAGTACCTGGACACCTCCCTGGAGATCGTCAGCCCGATCATGGGCGTGGCCTTCTGGGACCCCGAGGTCGAGATCCTGACCGAGGACGTCACCGTCGAGTTCGAGTTCGGCCGCCCGGTCCGGATCAACGGCCAGGAGTTCGCCGGCGCCGTCGACCTGGTCCGCGAGGCCAACACCATCGGCGGCCGGCACGGTCTGGGCATGTCGGACCAGATCGAGAACCGCATCATCGAGGCCAAGAGCCGGGGCATCTACGAGGCCCCCGGCATGGCGCTGCTGCACATCGCCTACGAGCGGCTGCTCAACGCCATCCACAACGAGGACACCATCGCCACGTACCACACCCAGGGCCGGCGGCTCGGCCGGCTGCTGTACGAGGGCCGCTGGTTCGACCCGCAGTCGCTGATGCTCCGGGACAGCATCCAGCGCTGGATCGGCCACCCGGTCACCGGCAGCGTCACCCTGCGGCTGCGGCGCGGCCAGGACTACTCGGTCCTCGACACCCAGGGCCCCCACTTCAGCTACCACCCGGAGAAGCTGTCGATGGAGCGCAGCGTCGACGCCGCGTTCGTCCCGGACGACCGCATCGGCCAGCTGACCATGCGCAACCTCGACATCGCCGACTCCCGCAGCAAGCTGGAGCAGTACGCGGTGCACGGCCAGCTGGCGCCGTGGAGCGGCCTGATCGGCGAGCTCGCCCCGGGCGGTGCGGCTCCCATCGCCGCCGGCAACGGTGACGAGAAGGACCCCACCGCGCTCGACCTCGCGGCGATCGAGTCCGGCACCGACTGACGCGGCCCGTGCCCGCGGAGGGCCGTCGCACCCCGGTGGTGCGGCGGCCCTCCGTCGCTCTCCGCCTCACCCTCCGCCCGCACCCGCCCGTCGGCGCCCACCCCCGCACCCGCCCGCACCCACACGTCGGCACCCTTCGGCGCCCCTCGGCGCCGATCCCCGCACCCGCCCGCACCCGCGCTCCGCTCCGCCCTCACCCGAACGGCGGCACCGGCCGTGCGCCGCCCGCCCGTCGGTAGCTGAATGGCGGACGGCGCCCGGCGGCGGGAAGGGCAGGTGCGGGGATGGGCGAGGCGATCGGCCCGATGCTGGCCTCCGCGGTGGCGGTCGCGCTCTCCCCGCTGCCGCTGATCGCCCTGCTCCTGATCCTCGCCTCACCGCGCGGCCGGGCCAACGGGATCGCCTTCACGGCCGGCTGGCTGCTCGGCCTGACCGCGGTGGTGGCCGCCGTCGTGGCGGCGGGAACCGCGTGGAACCCCACCGGCACCACGCCGACCTGGCCGTCCTGGCTGAAGCTCGCCCTCGGTGTCGTGCTCCTCCTGCTGGCCGCCCGGCAGTGGCGCGAGCGGCCGCGCCCCGGCCGGGTCACCGCCCCGCCGGTCTGGCTGCTCTCGATCGACCGGCTGTCCGCCGCCCGGTCCGCCGGTCTCGCCGTGGTCCTGGTCGTGACCCGTCCGAACACCCTCGTCCCGGCCGTCGGCGGGGCCGCCTCCATCGCCGCCGCCCCGACCGGTGGCCGGGAGGCGGCGGTGGCGGCCGCCGTGCTGGTGCTGCTCGGTTCGCTGGGCACCCTGGCGCCCTTCGCGGTCCACCTCCGGGCCGACGGCCGCACACGGCGCTCCCTCGGCGAGTTGCGGGCCTGGACGGCCACCCACAACGCGGCGATCATGGTCGTCGTCCCGCTGCTGCTCGGCGCGGAGTACCTGGGCGCCGCCGTTTCCGGGCTCACCTGACCCCTGCCCTCCCTCAGCCCCAGCCCCAGCCCCCAAGCCCCCCGGCCCGCATGCTCCCCCGCCCCAAGCCCGGCACGCGCCCCCACACCGGCCGCCCCGACAGCCGCACCCGGTCACCGGATCCGCACCACTCCCCGCCCCCGTACCGCCCGGACCGCCAACCGCCCGGGGTCGGCCCCCGGCCGCGCCGCGACCGCTTCCCGCACCGTCAGCAGGATCTCGCCGTCGTAGCGCTCCGCCAGCACCCGCGCCAGCTCCGCCGCCCCGCCCGGCCGGACGTCCGGCGCCAGCTCCGGCAGCCGGCCCGGGGCGCTGAGGTCCTGGGCCTGGGCCGCCCAGTGGGCCGCGTCGCACCGCTCGCCCTCGGCCGTGTAGTGCACCGCCAGGCAGTGCACGGCCAGCTGGTCCCCGTACTGGGCGGCTATCCGCCACCAGAAGACGCCGTCCGCCGTGCGCCCCATGCCGTACAGCAGGCAGCCCAGGGTGCGGAAGGCGGTCTTCTCGGCGAGTTCGAGGTCCAGGGCCAGCTCGCCCGGCTCCACCGCGCCCGCCACCCCCGCGCACAGGTGCCGCAGGTCGCGCCGCAGCTCCGCCCGCCCTCCGGCCCACCGGGTCTGCCCGGGGAGCGCCCCGGGACCGGGTCCCGCCCCCGGACCGGAGCCGGCGCCCGCCCCGGCGCCCGTGCCCAGCCCGGCGCCCGTCCCCGTCCCCGCCGCCGGTCCCGGGCTCGGCCCCGAGGCCGGCGCGTGCGGCGGCCGGGCACCGGCGGGCGGCCTGGCGGGGCGTTCGCGCACGGCCGGGGCGGGCCGCCGAGCGGCGGCGAGCCGCTCGGCCAGCCGACGCGTGAAGTCCACCGGATCGTGGTCGTCGAACTCGCGGGCCAGCTCACCGGCGTGCACGCGCAGCAGGTCCACGACCTTCATGTCCGCGCCCCGTCGTCGTCCGGGTGCTCCAACAGGTACTCCAGGTGGCGCCGTCCGAGGCTGTAGTAGGTGCGGGCGGTGGTGTGCGCGATGCCGAGGGACCGTCCGATGTCGTGGTAGGACAGTCCCGCCTGGCGCAGCCGCACCACGTCGGCCTGGACCGGGGCGGCCCGCGCGAGCTCCTCCATCGCCCAGTCCAGGGCGTCCAGTTCGGCGAGTTCGTTCAGCTCGTCCTGGCTGGTGTCGGGACGGCGCTGGGCGATCACCCGCAGTCGCTTGCGTTCGGTGCGGCGGCGCTCGCGCAGCACGTCCACGACCGCGTCCTTGACGATCTTGAAGGCGAAGGCCTGCGGATCGGGGCTGGCCAGGGCCCGGCGCCAGTTCTTGTAGAGCGTGGTGCCCGCGTTCTGGACGGCGTCCTGGGCGTCCTCACGGTGCCGCAGGCGCTGCTGGGCGTAACGGAGGTACCCGGAGTTCTCGCGAGTGAAGAAGGCCTCGAAGTCGTTCGGCAGGTCGCCGAGCGGGTCGGCTCGCAGGCCCCGCTCCTCGCCCGGCCCGGGAGTGCTCACGCGGCCCCCCTTTCATCGGTCGGCTGGCCGGCCCACCGGGTGGCACGCCGACGGCCCCTTGGGGGCTCGTGGTGTAACCGTCCGGGAGCTCCGGGTTGTTGACCGGATCGGGCGGACAATTGCCGAACGTTTCCGTTCACTTCCGAACAGCGTGGCTGACCTGGCGCTTCGCCCTCACGAGCCCGGCCCGAGGGGCAACAATGTGACCCAGATCACAGGGTGCGGGAGGGTGGCTTGACAAGCCCCACGACCGCACCCCCGACCCCCACGCCCCACCGGCCCGGCCCACCGGCCCACCCATCCACCGGACCCCCGGCGGGCCGCCCCCGCGCACGGACACGGGCCGCTTCGCCCCCTACGGAGCCGGCTCCACCTCCGCCGCGTCCAGCGCGGCGGTCACCCGGTCCAGCAGTCCGCGCAGCGCGGCCAGGTCCTCGACCGGCAGCCCGGTCGCCGCGAGCAGCCGGCGCGGGACCTGCCCGGCCCGCTCACGCAGCGCCGACCCCTCGGGGGTCGGCCGGACGGTGACCGACCGCTCGTCCTCCGCACTCCGCTCGCGGCACACCAGTCCGGCCGCCTCCAGTCGCTTGAGCAGCGGGGAGAGCGTCCCGGAGTCCAGCCGCAGCCGCTCGCCGATCCGCTTGACGGGAAGCTCGCCCTCCTCCCACAGCACCAGCATCACCAGGTACTGCGGGTAGGTCAGCCCGAGGTCCCGCAGCAGCACCCGGTACACGCCCCCGAAGGCGCGGGAGGCCGCGTTGAGCGAGAAGCAGATCTGCCGGTCGAGGCGGAGCAGCTCCTCGTCGGCCATGCCGGAATGGGTGGTCATGGACCCATGGTACCGATCACCATCACGCCATTGAGTTGTGCGCAATTGAATTGCGTGCTCTACTGGTCTCAGCGCAGCGACGACCCAGCGGCCGCCGCGAAGCACGCCGGACCGGCAACCGCCCGGACCACCGGCCGCAGGAACACCCAGGACCTGAAGGGACGCCACCATGGACGCGCTCTACACCGCAGCCGCCACCGCCAACGGCCGGGAGGGCCGTGCCGTCAGCTCCGACGGACAGCTGGACCTCGCCCTCGCCATGCCGCCCGCGCTCGGTGGCAGCGGCCAGGGCACCAACCCCGAGCAGCTCTTCGCCGCCGGCTACGCCGCCTGCTTCGCCAGCGCCCTCGGCCTGGTCGGCCGGCAGGCCCGGGTGGACACCAGCGAGGTCTCGGTGACCGCCGAGGTGTCCATCGGCAAGGACGGGGCCGGCTTCGGCCTCGCCGTCGTGCTGCGCGTCGAGCTGCCCGAGTCCCTCGCGGGCGAGACCGGCGAGCTGCTGGTCAAGCAGGCGCACGAGGTCTGCCCGTACTCCCGCGCCACCCGGGGCAACATCCCGGTCGAGCTGGTCGTCGAGTAGGCACCCGGCCATCGGCCGGTCACCGACACCCCCCGACCCCCCGACCGGCCGACCACGGCCCCGCCCCCCGGCGACGGAGCGGGCCCGCCGCACCCGAAGTGCGGCAGGCCCGCTCCGTGTCGCCCCGGGGTCGATCGCCGCCGGGCTCGATCGCCGCCGGACCGATCGGCACCGGGATCAATCGCCACCCGGCCCGTTCGCCGAACGCAGCGTCTCCAGTCGGTGCCGGTACTCCTCCGCGTCGATCTCACCCCGGGCGAACCGCTCCGCGAGCACCTGCTCCGGTGGCGTCCCCCAGCCCCCTTGGCCCCCCTGCCCCGCCTGGCCCCAGCCCTGCGGGCCGCCCGCGCCCGGAGCCGCCCGACCGGGCGGGATCGGCTGCCGCGAGCGCGAGAAGTAGCGGAACAGGGCCACGGCCAGGAGCACGGCGATCACCAGGAGCAGCAGCGTCCCGAACGCCATCAGCCCCATGCCCCAGCCACCCACGACGTGGTCGTGTCCGTGCCAGTACCTCATCAGGACCTCCTCCTCCGGCCCCCGTCGGGGCCCGCCGAGGTGAGCAGCGCCTACCACCATCGTGCGCCCGCCACCGGTGAAAGCGGCATGAGGGAAGCCTGAGAAAACGGTCCGGTGCCCGGCGCGGCGCCCACCGGGGTAGCGTGCCGCTCGTGACCCACCATCCGCCGCCCGTGTCCCACCCCGAGTGGCCCACGGCTCACCAGCCACCCACGGCCTTCCGGCCGCCGGACGACGACCGCTCCCCCGAGCAGCTCGTCGCCGCCGGGGTGCTGCGGCGCCACCCGGACCCGCGCCCCGTCCCGTCGCTCGGCCACTCCCCGATCGGCTACGTCACCACCGCGCTCTGGGCCGAGCTCACCGCCCTCGCCATCGCGCCGGCCGCCGCCGAGAGCACCGCCGCCGCGCTGCTGCGCGCGCTCGCCGACCGCGCCGTGGACGCGGCGCTCGCCCCGGGCAACGAGCGCGCCCCGCGTGACGACCTGTACGTGACCGACCCCGCCCACATCGGCCCGCACCGCCGGGCGGTCTGGTTCCAGCGTTCCGGCCGGCCCGGCCCACCGGGCGCGAACGGCCTGTACGGCCAGAACGGCCGGAACGGTCCGCAGGGCCTGTACGGCCCACGCGATCCGCACACCCTGCTCACCCCGCTCGACCCGCGCGGCGGGTACGCCCCGCGCGGCCCGATCGCCGCCGCCTTCGCACCCCGCGAACCGTAGGCACCCGACGAGTCGCAGGAGCCCCACGGAGCGCCGTCACCTCGGGCACCCGTGAGCCCGCCCGCCCGCTCGGCGCCCGCCCGCTCAGCGTTCGACCCGGAGGCCGCGGCAGACCCAGCTGAGCCGGTCCGGCCCGCCGTAGGGCGGCCGGTCGTGGTACGTCCCGTCCGCCACCGACATGTTGACGATCAGGTACGCGTGCCAACCGGACCCGACGCCGTGCAGGTCCGCGTAGACCAGCTCGTCCTCCACGTACCAGTCCACCGAGTTCGCGCCGAGCACCACCCGCAGATCGAAGGTCGCCCCCGGCCCGATCCCGGAGCCCGCGCCGTGCCAGTACCGGTAGCCGCCCCGAACGTGGTTGGAGATCTCCAGCAGGTCGGGGTTGTCCGGGTGGTACTCGAAGACGTCCACCTCGTTGCCGCCGTCCCGCCAGGTCCAGATCGCCGGCCAGGCGCCGAGCTCGACGGGCAGTGTCACGCTCGCCGACAGCACGTCCCCGGCACGGAGCTGGAAGCCGTCCGGACTGCCCTCGGTGGTCAGCAGGTTGCAGCTCCACAGCCCGCCGCTGTGCCGCCGGACGGCCGCGAACACCCCGTCGGGGCAGTAGTCGCGGTTGAGGTAGTCGAGTTTGTGGTCGCTCCGGTTGGTCGGCCCCATCCGGGGATAGGCGCTGCTGCGCCCGGCGATCCACTGACTGGTCGAAGTGAAGTCCGCGTCGAACACGACTGCCACGGCCGCCTCCCCGAAGCTCCGCCGTCCCGGCAGTCCGCACTGACGGGCACACAGGGTGAGTTACCCGATACCCTCCGCAGTATGCGAAGCGGATCGTTCGGGTCCGGGACGAACGTGCGAATCGGGGGCGGCGCGGCCGGTCAGCCGACCGGCGCCGCCCCTTCGGCCCCGAGCCGGTCGGTCACCGAGACCACCCCGTCCACCGAGCGGCACAGGTTGAGCACGATCGGCACCAGGTGTTGCTCGGGCACGGTGCCGCTGAGCACCACCCGCCCCTGGTTGACCTCCACCCCGACCTGCGCCGGGCTGACCCCGTCGATCCGGCCGAGCACCTCCTCGACGATCTCGCGCCGGATCACCACGTCCTCGCGCAGGAACACCCGCAGCAGGTCGCCGCGGCTGACCATGCCGATGACCCGCCCCTCCTCGTCCAGCACCGGCAGCCGCTTCAGGCCGTGCCGGCTCATGAGCCGCGCCGCCGCGACGATGCTGGTGTCCGGTGTGGTGCAGACCGGTTGCGCCGTCATCAGATCGGCCGCGGTCACCTCGCCGTTCGGGCCGGCCTGCGCCGACTCGGGCGCGGGCAGCAGGCTGGCCGGGTCCTCCTGCGCGGCCAGGGTCCGCAGCAGGTCGGCCTCCGAGACCACGCCGAGCGGGCGCGCCTCCGGGTCCACCACCGGCACGCCGGTGATGTCGTACTCGCTCAGCAGCGTCACGATCTCCCGGAATCCGGTCTCGGGGGAGACCAGGACGACGGGGCTGGTCATCACGGATTCGACGGTGGCATGCCGCACGCCGGTTCACCTCGTCCAACGATCCTGCTCCGACCGGACGCGGATCGTCCCGGCCGGTACCGGCAGCATCGCTCGCGGCGGCGCCGATCGCCAGGGGCCAAGGGGCCGAACGGGTGGGACCTTGGGCCCCCGCCCGCGAACACGTTCCCGACACCCCCGCCCGTGAACACGTTCCCGACACCCCGGCCCGCGAGCACGCTCCCGGCACCGGGTCCGCCGGGGCCGCACCCCCGGCCGCACATCCCCCGGCACCACGCCCCCGACGGGATCACGCGTGCACGGTCGTCCCGCAGGCGAAGGAGCCCATCGGCAGGAAGCCGTGGCTCCGGACGTCCGCCTCGGCGACCGGGGAGGTGCAGAACCAGCCCTCCGGGCCGAACACGTTCCGCAGCGCCCGGCCCTGCGTGCCGACGCCCCTCCAGTCGCCGTCCCGCACCCCGAGGTAGAGGACCCGGCCGTACCAGCTCTGGAGGAGGTACTCGCTGATCTCACCGCCGTCCGTCGGGGCCACTCCGTCCAGGTTCTTCGGCACCAGCACCCCGGGGTCGTCGCCCGGCTTACGGTGCCCGCCGGTCACCTGGCCGAGCCAGCGGCCGACCGAGTACGGGACGATCGCGTTCGGATCGTGCAGGACCGCGTCCTCGCCCTGGTCGTCCGCGACACCGGAGGTCACGCACGGGCCCGCGTAGAAGGCACCCGGATCGCCGCCGTTCACGGCGCCGGACGCGAAGGCGGTCATCTCGTCGGAGGTGTAGGTCGATCGGCGGTAGCTGGAAGTCGAGGAGAAGTAGCCGGGCACCACCGGCCTGATCGTCGCGTCCGGCAGCCGGGAGTCGATCTGCCGCCAGTTGGTGATGTCGCAGGCGTAGATCGACCGCAGCTGGAAGCTCGTCAGGTTGTTCGGCGCGTTGCCACCCGCCGGGGCCGCCCAGGTCACCGCGTCCTTCACGAACGGGATGAAGTCGATCGAGATCGGGTCGGTCTGCTGCGGCGGCCGGCTCAGCCGGACGAAGTCGACCGTGGCGCCGGTGTTGGCCACCAGGGTGTTCAGGGCCTGCTTGGTGTTGGTCGGCCGGAAGACGGTGGTGGCCCCCGCCTTGGAGGTGATCGTGCCGGATCCCCGGGCGTCCCAGCTGTACAGCCGGGGTGAGGTGGTGTCCCCGGCCGCCGCGAGCGAGGCGTTGTAGTCCGCCGCGAGCTTGTTGAGGAGCGCGTCGGCGGCGGGGGCGCCCATGCCGACCAGGTCGGTGCCGACGGGCGCCGGAGGGTCGGCGGCAGCGGGGGCGGCCGTGGCGAGGGCGAACGCGGCGGCCAGTGCGGCGGCGCCGGCCCGGGTGGCGAGGCGAGGCATGCGGGGTCCCTGGAAGGTCGGCGGGGCGGTACCGGGATCCTCCGGGGTCCGGGCCCTCCACGACAGCCCCGCCGAACCGGGCGGGCGGGCAGACCCCCTGCTCGGCGGCGGGAGGGCGGCCGCCGCTCGTCGAACGTTCTTCCAGCGGTGGCCCGCCGGATGTCCGTCGTACGTCCGCCGGCCACCCGGGAGGGCGCGGCCGTCGCACGATCGACTCGCGGGACCGTCCGGGTGGAGGCTCCTGGTGCCGCACCGGGTGTCGCCGGTCAGCCGGCGAGTTCCCTCGGACGGCGCGACTCGCGCTCGTAGTCCGGCAGTTCGACGCTGCTGACCCGCTTTCCCAGCTCCAGCATCCGCTCCAGCGCCCAGCGCCGGTTGAGCAGCGCGTTGCGGAACCGCAGGCCCGCGGCCGTGCGCGGGGCGAGGAACGGCCCGGTCCGGTCCCCGCCCTTCTGGCAGCCCTGCGCGTAGCCGCGCAGCAGCTGCTCGTACCGCCCGAAGGCGGCCCGGTGGTCGCCGCGCGCCCGGGCCAGCTCGCCCGCCAGGACGTACGCGGCCACCACCGCCGTGCCGGTGCCCATACCGCCGATGGTCGCCCCGCAGGCGGCGTCGCCGATCAGGGCGATCCGGCCGGTCGACCAGGCGGGCACGTCGGCGCGGCTGATCGAGTCGAAGTACAGCTCGGGGGCGGCGTCCAGGCTCTCCAGCAGCTGCGGCACCCGCCAGCCGAGGCCCGTGAAGGCGGCCCGGACCAGGGCCTTCTGCCGCGCCGGGTCGTGGCGGTCGTGGCGGTCGTGGCGCAGCTCGGGCGAGGCGAAGAGGCAGAACGCGCCGGCCCGGTCCGGGTCGCGGTGGGCGGCGCCGACGGACATCAGCCGGCCGGGGGCGTTGAGGCCGACCGCGCCCGTCGGCAGCCCGAGGTCGTTGGGCAGCTGCCAGGTGGCCGCGTAGTAGCCGAGGTGGCGGACGTAGCGCCGCTCGGGGCCGAAGGCGAGCCGGCGGACGGTGGAGTGCAGCCCGTCGGCGCCGATCACCAGGTCGAACTCGCGTGGTGCCGCGTGCCGGAAGGTGACCCGGACTCCGCCCGGGGTCTCCTCCAGTGCGGTGACCGAGTCGCCGAAGACGTACTCGGCGCGGGCGCTGCTGTGCCGGTGGAGCAGTTGGGCGAGTTCCCCGCGCGGGACCTCCAGGTCGCCGCCGGCGAATTCGGCGGGCAGGTGCAGCAGTCGGCGCCCGTCGGGGCCCACGAAGGTCATCGGGCTGCCGCCGGTGCCGAGCGTGCGCAGTTCCTCCAGGACTCCCATCCGCTCCAGCACGGTCAGGTGGGTGCGGCCGCGGAAGTCGACGTCCTGGCCGCCGTCGCGCAGTGCGGGGGCCAGCTCGACCACGGTCACCTCGAAGCCGTACCGGCCCAGCCAGTGGGCCAGCGCGGGGCCGGCGATGCTCGCGCCCGAGATCAGGACCTTGGTGCTCATGGAAACCACTCCGTCCGGGAATCAGAAAACTGTGTCTCGCGGACACTGTTCGTTGCTGTGTACGGTAGACACAGTTGGCCTGGAAGGACAACCCCCCAGGCCGCGGCCCAGGACGGAGCGGATGATGGCCGAGGCGGCGAACGACACGGTGCGACTGCTCTGGGGGCCGCCGGCCAGACCCACCCGGGGGCCGAAGCCGGCCCTGAGCCTGGAGCGGATCGCCGCGGCCGGGGTCGAGGTCGCCGACGCGGAGGGACTCGCCTCGGTCTCCATGCAGAAGGTGGCCGGACTGCTCGACTTCACCAAGATGTCGCTCTACCGCTACGTCCCCGGCAAGGCCGAACTGATCGCCCTGATGGTCGAGTCGGCCGTCGACGCGCCCCCGGACGCCTCGGAGGGGGCCGACTGGCGGGATCAACTCACCGCCTGGGCCCACCACTTGGCCGAGTCCTTCGCCCGCCACCCGTGGCTGCTGGACGCCACCGTCGGCGCGCGGGTCATCGGCCCGAAGGAACTCTCCTGGCTGGAAGGGGTGGTGACGGCACTCGACGGCCACGGGCTGACCGGCCCCGAACGGATGGACGCCGCCGTCCTGCTCACCGGGCACGTACGCGGGATCGCCGCGCAGGCCCGCGCCGCCGGGTCGGCCGCCACCCCCGAGGCCGAACTCCTCGCCGCCCTCGGCACCGTGGTCCGGGAGCACGCCGACCGCTTCCCCGCGGTCGCCGCCGCCATGGCCGATCCGGGCGGCCGCGACCAGGCGCTGGAGTTCGGCCTGGAGCGCATCCTGGACGGACTGGCCGCCCTGATCGAGCGCCGCGCGGACACCGCCTGACGCGTGCGGACACCGCCTGACCCGCGGGGCCTCCCCGGACCGCCGGGCCGCCTGCCCGCCCGGCGGTGGCACCCGGAAAATCGCTCGGAGCGCCGACGGTCGCTCGCTAGGATCGCGCCCCATGGCGATGTTCGTGCACCTGACCGCCGCGGCGAACGCGCCGCGCATCCGCCGCGCCGGGATCCGCGCCGACAGCCGGGGCCAGGGCGGCGCGCGCGGGGTGTACTGCTTCCCCGTGCTGCCCTCGTACACGCTGACCCACCAGTGGCTGCGCGAGCTGGCCCGGTTCGGCCCCAAGGGCGCGCTGGTCGCGGTGCACCTCCGGCTGGACGACGAGCAGGAGGTCCTGGCCGGCCACTACCGCGACCGGGCCCGGGGCGTCCAGCAGCCGCTGCGCGCGGCCGAGGCGGTCCGGCGGATCGGCGCACTGGCCGACCCGCGCGGCTGGGAGGTGTTCCTGCCGCGCGCGGTGGGCGCCCGCGAGGTGCACCGGGTCCGCGCCGTGCCGCAGGTCACCGGCTGGCGCTACGTGCCGGGCGCCCACGGCACCCGGCCCTGCACCTGTCAGGGCTGCCGGATCTACGGCGAGTACGGCGGCCGCCGGCTGCGCGAGCGCCACCCGCACCCGCTGGACGGCCCGCCGCCGCCCGTGCCCGTGCTGCTCGCGCGGATCGCGGCGGCCGGCGAACCGGGCGACCCGGCCGAACTGCGCTCCGCGCTGCACTGGTTCGGACTGCGCCGGCGCGGCCCGGTGGACCGGCTCGCCCGGCTGGCCTCCCATCCGGCCCCGGAGGTGCGCGAGGACCTGGTTCGGGCCGTCGGCCGCTGGTCCACCCCGGGCGTCGCCGAACTGCTGGACGGCCTGGCGGAGGATCCGCACCCGCGGGTCCGCGAGGCCGTCGCGGCGGTCCGGGACCTCTGAGGTCCCGGCCGGGTTCGGGCCCCGGCGCCGGATCGCGCGTCGGCGCCGGGTCGTGCGTCGGCGTCAGGAGACGCGCTTGAGCTGCCAGGAGTTCTTCTCCAGGCTCGGCACCGCGGAGTACTGACAGCCGGAGCTGTAGAAGGTGCTCACGATCGTCCAGCCGGCCGGCGGCCAGGTGGAGGCGCAGGCGTTGACGACGGTGCCGACCGGGTAGCCGGTGAGCTGCATGATCTTCTTGGTGTTCGGGGTGAACCCGGAGCCGCAGCCGGCGCTGTTCCACCACTGGACGTCCACGAAGCCGGTCGGCGTCAGCGAGGAGGAGCAGCTGGTGCTGGTGTCGCCGGGCGCGGCCTGGGCCGTCCCCATGGTGAGGGTGAGCGCGGCGGCGGCGCAGCCCATGGTCAGCGCGGCGGAACGAAGTCGAATCACGGGGGTCGGCTCCTCTCGGCGACGCGGCACGTCCGCGTCCCGCCCATTCCTATCCGTGCGGCCGCGACGGCGGACAGCGGATTTCCGGCCCGACCTGCGGCGGGTTCTCTCCCGTCCCGGCCGGGAGCGGCCCGGTGGCACGCCGCCGACCTGCGCGGTCCCCGGTCGACGTGCCCGTTCGCCCGATCCGGGTGATCATGGGACGAACCGCGTCATCGGCGATTCGGCGCACCGGGCCGTCGGCCCGGGTGCGCCCGGAAGGTGGACTGCGATGTTCCAGCTCCTGTGGATTCTGCTCATCGGCTTCGTGCTGGGCGTGATCGCCAAACTCATCCTGCGCGGACCGCAGTCGATCCCCTGGTGGCTGACCATGCTGCTCGGCGCCGCCGGGGCCTGGCTCGGCAACGCCGTCTCCGGCTGGATCGGTGTCCGCCACACCTCGGGGATCGACTGGATCCGCCACATCCTGCAGATCGTCTTCGCCGTGGCCCTGGTGGCCTTCGTCGCCCCCGCGTGGAGCAGATCCCACCAGAACCGCTGAGCGGCCGACGCGCCGTTCCGTCCCGAAGCCGAGAGGGCCCGGTCACGCGCCGTGCGGGCCGCCGTCGGCCGGGCCGTTCAGCCCACGTGGACGGCCGGCCGGCGTGAGCGGTCCGGCTCGGCCTCGCGCAGCACCTCGCGGGTGACCGGGGCGATCTCGCCCTGTCCGAACAGGAAGAACCGCAGGAACTGGGCGAACGGGTTGCCCTCGGTCCATTCGAAGTAGATGTGCGGCTGCTGCCCGGTGAGGTCGCGCACCCGGAGCAGCAGGGCCGCCAGGGCGTTGGGCACGCTGGAGCTCTCCAGGGTGAGCACCCGGTAGCGGTCGTGCAGCACCTCGCCGCGCACGGTCAGTTCGGCCTCGAAGTCGGACGGGTCGAGCACGGTGACCTCGACGAAGACCAGGTCGTCCTCGGCCGGGATGTCGTTGTCCCGCCGGATCTGGTGGATCTTGTCACGGTACTCGGCGAGGTCGCGGCTGTTCGGTTCGTTGGCGATCAGCCGCAGCGGGCGGTGGGTGTAGTCCCGGACGAACCGTTCCGCGACGTCGTCCAGCACCACGTCGGTGACGCGCAGTTCGAAGGCGCGCTTGAGCCGGGAGAGGAACGAGACCAGCATGATGCCCGCGATGAAGCAGGCGCCGATCTTGACCCCGTCCGGCCGCTCGGCGATGTTCACCGCCGTGGTGTAGAGGAACACCGCGGCGATCACCGCGAAGCCGGCCCGCCAGCGGCGCTGCCCGGCCTTGTGGGCGGCGATGGTGACGGCGATGGCGGCGGAGCTGATCAGCACCAGCACGCCGGTCGCGTAGGCGCCGCCCTGGGCGTCCACGTTGGCGTCGAAGATCCAGGTCACCAGGAAGGCGATCAGGGTGAGCACGACGACGGTCGGCCGCACCGCGCGGGCCCAGTGCGGGGCCATGCCGTAGCGGGGCAGGTAGCGCGGCATCAGGTTGAGCAGCCCGGCCATCGCGGAGGCCCCGGCGAACCAGAGGATGGCGATCGTGGAGAGGTCGTAGACGCTGCCGAAGGTGCTGCCCAGGTACTCGTGGGCGAGGAAGGCGAGCGCCCGACCGTTGGCCTGGCCGCCGGGCTCGAACTGGTCCGGCGGGATGAGCAGCGTGGTGATGAAGCTGGTGGTGATCAGGAAGACGCTCATGATCGCGGCGGCGGTGGTCAGCAGCTTGCGGGCGCCGCGGATCCGGCCGGTGGGCTTCTCCTCGGTGTCGTCCGGGTCGCCCTCGATGTGCGGCATCACGGCGACGCCGGTCTCGAAGCCGGACAGGCCGAGCGCCAGCTTCGGGAAGACGATCAGCGCGACGCCGATCATCGCGATCGCGTTGCCGTGCTCCACGGTCAGCGCGTCCGTCCACTCGGTGAACAGCTGCGGCTCGCTGAACACGTGCCACAGCCCGTTGGCCACCACCACGACGTTGAGCGAGAGGTACACCGCGACCAGCACCACGGCCAGGCCGATCGCCTCGCTGAAGCCCTTGAGGAAGACGGCGCCGAGCAGCGCGATCATGATCATGGTCAGCATGATCTGCTTGCCGGTCAGCGCGTCGTGCAGGTGCGGGTTCTCCACCAGGTGCGCGCTGGCGTCGGCGGCGGACAGGGTGATGGTGATCATGAAGTCGGTGGCGGCGAAACCCAGCAGGGTGAGCACGAAGAGCTTGCCCTGCCAGAAGGACAGCAGCCGTTCCAGCATCGCGATCGAACCCTGGCCGTGCGGGCTCTCCTGGGCCACCCTCCGGTAGACCGGCAGCGCGCCCAGCAGGGTGACGGCCACCAGCACGATGGTCGCCAGCGGCGAGACCAGCCCGGCCGCGAGCGCGGCGATGCCGGGCTGGTAGCCGAGCGTGGAGAAGTAGTCCAGGCCGGTCAGGCACATGACCCGCCACCAGCGCCGGCCCTCCTCGTGCGGAACCTCGGCGTGCGGGCCGGGGTGCTGCTTGGCCTTTTCGGCCAGGCCCTCCAGCATCCAGGCCCGGAACCGCCCGCGCCGGGAGTCCTGCCCCGCCCCCGCTTCGGCCGACCCCGACGAAACCACGTGCACCCCTGTCCACGACTCGGCCGGGCGCGGACGGCTCCGGACCCCCTGCGGCCGCCGGACGGCGCGCCTGGTCAGGCTAGGGGACCGGCCCGCCGGGGCAGGGCGACCGCGCCGGTCGACACACCCGGGTGCGCCCGTACGGCCCTGCCCGGTCGCGGGCCGTCCCCGGCCGCCTTCGCCGGCGCCCCGCGGCGCCCCTGTGGCGCCCCCACGGAGCCCGGCGACGGCTGCGGCCCGGCGCGGCGGCCCGCACGGGCCTCGCGAAACACGCGAGGATGTCCGCGCGGCCGACCCACCGGACCGGCGGCCCCCAGCGCGCCGCCACCGACCGGGTCGACGCGCCCACGGCCCCGGACACGGGCACGCACGAGGAAACACGGAGGTCGCGGTGGCGGAGCCGAGCCGGCGCAGGATTCTGGGCCTGGGCCTGATGGCGGCCGCCGTCACCTCCTGCGGCCACCCCCGCCCGGCCCCGGCCCCGGCCGCCGCCGCGCAGCCGTCCGCCGCGGCGGCCACGGCGGCCTCCTCCGCCCCGAGCGCCCCCGGCAGCCCGGCCCCCGACGGGCACACCGGGCCGACGAGCGAGCGCTCCCGCCCCGGCAACCCCGACTGGGAGATCACCGACCCCGGCCCGGACGACGCCATCGCGGGCTTCGCCGACCGGGTCAGCGTCCTGCCCGGCGAGCCCTTCGGCCTGCACGTCTCCACCCCGGCCGCGGCCTTCACCGTCTCCGCCTACCGGATGGGCTGGTACGACGGCGCCCGCGCCCGGCTGGTCTGGCGCCGCGAGCACGTCCCGGGCAGCCGGCAGGCCGCGCCGCACGTGGACCCGGAGACCCGCACCGTGCTGACCGGCTGGCAGCGCACCCTCGCGGTGGACACCGCCGGCTGGCCCGAGGGCGCCTACCTGCTGCGCCTGGACGCCGAGGACGGTTCCGGCCGGCGCTACGTCCCGCTCACCGTCCGCTCGGCGAGCACCGCCGGCAGGACCGTGATCATGAGCGCCCCGGCGACCTGGCAGGCCTACAACGAGTGGGGCGGCTACAGCCTCTACAACGGCCCGACCGGCGGCCTGGCCACCCGCTCGCTGAAGGCCGTCTTCGACCGTCCGTACGACTACGACCACGGCGCCGGGCTGTTCCTGGTCTACGAGGCGCCCCTGGTAGCCCTCGCCGAGCGGCTCGGCCTGCCGCTCGCCTACACCACCGGCATCGACGTGGCCCGCGAGCCCGGCCTGCTGACCGGGGCCGCCGCCGTCCTGTCGCTCGGCCACGACGAGTACTGGTCGCCCGAGCAGCGGGCCAACGTGGTCGCCGCCCGCGACGCCGGGACCAACCTGGCGATCCTGGGCGCCAACTGCTGCTTCCGCCGGGTCCGGTTCGAGCCGACCGACCTCGGGCCGGACCGCACGGTGGTCTGCTACAAGGACGCCTGGGCACAGGACCCGGGCCACCTGTCGGGCGCCCCGGCGACCACCGACTTCCGGGCCGGCCCGGGCGCCGACCCGGAGAGCTCGATGCTCGGCGTCATCTACGACGGCTACCCGGTGGACGCCCCGTACGTGGTCACCTCGCCCGGGCACTGGGCCTTCGAGGGAACGGGCGTCGCGGCCGGGGCCTCGTTCCCGCACCTGGTCGGGGTCGAGTACGACCGGGTGGACACCGGCTTCCCCACCCCGCGCCCGATCGAGGTGATCGCCCACTCCCCCGTGGTCTGCGACGGCCGCCGCTCCCACTCCGACACCGCCTACTGCACCGTGCCGGGCGGCGCCGGGGTGTTCGCCACCGGGACGATGCGCTGGGTCGAGGCGCTGGACGCCCGCGGCCCCGGCGGCGGCAGGGCCGACCACGGCATCGACGCGCACGCCGGGGACCTGGTCCGCCAGGTCACCGAGAACGTCCTGCGCGCCTTCGCCGCCGGCCCGGCCGGCCGGGCCCGCCCGGCCCAGGACAACCTCGCCGCCGTCTACGGCACGGCGTAGCGGGGGCGGCTCAGCCGGTGGCCGGCGGGGTGAACGTCTCCGCGGGGCCGAAGTCCGAGACGCGTTCCTTCGTCACGACCGGCTTGCCGGCGACCACCGCCGACTGCTCGCTGCGGACGGTCCGGCCGAGCCGGTCGATCCACAGCTCGCAGTCGGCCGCGTCCGTGCCCTCGTTCTGCCGCCCGACCCCGTAGCTCGGGTCCGCGCGGCGCAGCTCGGCCGGTGAGAGCCGGGCGCTCAGGTGGAACACCGGCACGCCCGCCTCGGTCTCCATGCCCTTGCGGGCGGCGGGCCCGGCGTCCAGCAGGACCTTGGCGTAGCCGTCGTCGTCGTATGCGCCGACCCCGGCGCTCGCCGGGGGCTTCTGATCAGTCGTCCACCGGGTCTCACCGTTCTCCTTGTTCCGCCGGTAGACGGCCTGGTCGATGATCACCCTCTCCTCCCAGGCCAGGACGGAGGACCCGCGGACCATCTTCGCCTCCGTACGGGATCCCTCGGCCGGAGTGTTGTGGTTCGACCGGCCGGTGACGGTGGTCAGCTCCTTCTCTCCGCCCTCGCCCCTCTCGACGGTCATCTCAAGGGTCGCGGCGTACGGCTCCCGGGCGCGGTGGGCGATCGCGACCGCGGGGTCGAAGGCTCCGGTCGCGTCGGCCGGTGCGCCCGTGGCGTCGGCCGGTGCGGCGGTGGCGCCGGCGGACGCTCCGGCCGTGGGGGCGGCCTTCGGCGGAGCGGCGCCGTCGGCGCCGCAGCCGGTCAGCGTGGCCAGTGCGAGGACCAGGGCGGTGACGGGCAGAGCGGTGCTGCGACGAATCGTCAAGGAGGGCTCCGGGTCGGCGTTCGGAAAGGGCGGCGGCAGCCTCCCACATCGGCCCATCGCGGTCGAACGGGTTTCCGCCCCGGCCGGGGCGGGAGCCGGCCGCCACGCCGGATAGACTCGCACGGTCCCATCCGGAGCAGGCACGAGGGAAACAGAACATGGTCGAGGCCTCCCCCAAGGTCGTTGTGGTCGTCCCCACGTACAACGAGCGGGAGAACCTCCCGGTCCTCGCGGGCATGCTCGCGGAGCTTCCGGTGCCCAACCTGCACCTGCTGGTGGTCGACGACAACTCCCCCGACGGCACCGGCGAGATCGCCGACAAGCTGGCCGCGGACTCCGGCGGCACCGTGGGCGTGCTGCACCGCACCGAGAAGGACGGCCTCGGCCGCGCCTACCTGGCCGGCATGGCCAAGGCCCTGGACGAGGGCGCCGACGTGGTGGTGCAGATGGACGCCGACCTGTCCCACCCGGCCTCGGTGATACCCGTGATGGTCGAGACGCTGCTCGCCGACGACACCGCCGTGGTGCTGGGCTCGCGCTACGTCCCCGGCGGCTCGACCGCCGAGGAGTGGCCCTGGCACCGCAAGGCGCTGTCCGCCTGGGCGAACTTCTACGTCAACGCGATCCTGAGCCTCGGGGTCAGGGACGCCACCGCCGGGTTCAAGGCCTGGCGCGCGAGCGCCCTGCGCGCCATCGACCTGCCGACCGTGCAGAGCAACGGCTACTCGTTCCAGGTCGAGATGAACTACCGGGTCGTCAAGCAGGGCCTGTCGATCCGCGAGGTGCCGATCCGTTTCGAGGAGCGGATCGAGGGCGCCTCGAAGATGAGCATGGGTGTGCAGGTCGAGTCCGCGCTGGCCCCCTGGAAGCTGCGCTTCAACCGCGACAGCTAGCGGGCCCCGGCGGCGCGCCGGCCGGCCCGATGCGGGCGTACGGGTGCCGGAGTGCCCCGGGAGCGGTGTGAACGGCGGATGCGGGGAAAGAAGGGCGACATGGCCCTTCTCCCGGAGTCCCTCGCGGACCTGGTCCGCCGCAGCGCCCGAGAACCCTTCGTGGTCCAGACCGTCCGGGCCACCGTGGCGGCCACCATCGCCTACGCGGTGGCGACGCAGCTGAGCAGCGAGCCCGCCCCGCTGACGGCGCCGCTGACCGCGCTGCTGGTCGTCCAGGTCACCGTCTACTCGACGCTGAAGACCAGCATCCGCCGGGTCAACTCGGTGGTGGTCGGGGTGCTGATCGCGATCGGGTTCAGCGCCGTGGTCGGGCTCTCCTGGTGGAGCCTCGGGCTGATCATCCTGGCCTCGCTGGTCGTCGGCCGGTTCGTCCGGGTCGAGGAGTTCGTCCAGGAGGTCGCGATCAGCGCGATGCTGATCCTGGGCGTGACCAAGCTGGCCTCGCAGGCCTGGGACCGGGTGCTGGAGACGCTCATCGGCGCCGCCGTCGGCCTGCTGTTCAACCTGCTGTTCGCGCCGCCGGTCTGGGTGGACACCGCCGGGGAGTCGATCGAGGACCTCGCCCGGCGGGCCCGCCAGCTGCTCCTGGACATCTCCGAGGAACTGGGCCGCCCCACCCCGGTGGCCCGGGCCGCCGAACGGCTGCACGAGGCCCGGCGGCTGGACCAGGCGATCGCCGACGTGGACGCGGCGCTGCGCCAGGCGGAGGACAGCCTGCGCTTCAACCCGCGGATCAGCGAGGGGCTGCTGTCCCGGCTGGTGCTGCGCACCGGGCTGGACACCCTGGAGATCTGCGTCGTGGTGATCCGGGTGCTGGCCCGCTCGCTGACCGACCTGGCCAAGCGGCGCGCGCCCGGTGAACGGCTCTTCCCGCCGGACGTCGCGTCGGGGCTGGAGGAGCTGCTGGCGCACGTGGGCGACGCGATGGTGAGCTACGCGGTGCTGGTGACCACGCAGGTGAGCCGCAACGCGGAGGAGGCCGAGGACAGGCTGACCGCCGAGCTGGCGGCGGCCTGGGCCTGCCGGGAGAACGTCGCCCAGGTGCTGCTGCGCAAGGTCCAGGAGCACCCGGAGGCCTGGCAGTTGCACGGTTCGATACTGGCCGAGGTGGACCGCATCCTGGACGAGATGGACCTGGAGCACCGCAGCCGGCGGCTGATGGAGGAGCTGGACCGGGCCTCGGTGGCGAACCGGGAGCGGTTCTCCCGCTACGCCGCGCTGCGCCGCCTGCTGCGCGGCGAGCGGGCCCGCGGCGGCCGGTCCGCCACCGCGGAGCGCCCGGCGGCGTAGGGCGCTCCGCCGTGGCGGACACGCCCCGGCCGGGCGCCGTTCGCCACGGGCCGAGGGTCAGGGCCAGGGGGCAGGGGTCAGGGCATCAGCCAGGGCTGCTGCGGCAGCGGGTGGCCGGTCTCCAGGTAGGTCTTGAGGTTGGCGAGCACCGCCGACCAGCCCTGTTCGGCGTCCGCCCGGGCGGCCTCGTCGGCGAGGTCCACGTGGGTGACGGTGAGCCGGGTGAGGTCCTGCCAGCCCTGGAGCTCGAAGGTGACCCGGGAGGGGAAGGCGGCGTGCTGCTCCTGCGGGCCGGCCCAGGTGGTGACCAGCAGGTGCGGGCGGTCGACCGCCTCGACGGTGCCGATGACGTCGGCGGTCCCGGAGCCGTCGGTCCGCTGGTGTTCCCAGGGCGCGCCGAGCAGCCAGGTGGAGACGTTGCGGTGGCCCCAGTAGAGGCCGGACTCGTCGGCGTTGGTGAGCGCGTGCCAGACCCGCTCGGGGGTGGCCCGCAGGTAGGTGATGCCGCGGTGGCCGAAGGCGGTCACGGCCTCACCCCTGCGCCGCGTCGAGCAGCGGCTGGATCTCGATCTTCTGCATCCGCAGCATGGCCGCGAAGACGCGGTCCGCTTTGGCCCGGTCCTCGCCCGCGACCAGGTCGAGCAGCACCCGGGGGGTGATCTGCCAGGAGAGGCCGTAGCGGTCCTTGAGCCAGCCGCACGGACCCGGCTGACCGCCGTCCGCGGTGAGCTCCGCCCAGAGCCGGTCGACCTCCTGCTGGTCCTCGCACTCCACCTGGAGCGAGATCGCCTCGGTGAAGTGGAACGCCGGACCGCCGTTGAGGGCCGTGTACTCGCGGCCGGCGAGCTCGAACTCGACGGTCATCACCGAGCCCGCCGGGCCGGGGCCGGTCTCGCCGTACCGGTTGGTCCTGGTGACCCGGGAGTCCGGGAACAGGGTGGTGTAGAAGGCGACGGCCTCTTCGGCCCGGTCGTCGAACCAGAGGAAGGTGGTGATCTTCTGCATGCGCCCGACGGTAACGGCGGGCTCCGGCACGGCGGCCGAGCCACGGCCGGGGGTCACCGGATCGGCGCCCCCGGCCGGGCCGGCCGGGGCTCAGTGCACCCAGCCCGCGTAGCGCTGGACGAAGCGCTGACCGGTGTGGGCGGTCACGACGACGTCGTAGCGGCCCTGCTTGTCCAGCGGCCAGGCCAGGTCGGCCTGCTTGCCGGGCTTGACGTGGACGGTCTGCGCGGTGCCCGCGAAGTCGTTGGGCGCGGCGGTGAAGGCCACGTCGGTCATCCCGTCGTTGGCCACCTGGAGGGTGAGCCCGCGGTTGCCGCGCAGGTCGGCGGTGACGATCGGCACGCCGATGTCGTTCTGGCCGTCCTGGCCGTCGCGCACCACGGTGCCGGCGAAGCGTCGGACGAAGCCGTCCGGGCCGTGCACGGTGAAGTCGTAGCGGCCGCCGGTGGCGGCGGCGTCCCAGACGTAGCGGGCGGTGGCTCCGGGGGCGACGGTGTACGGGGTGCCGGCGAAGGGGAGCAGGATGTTCGGGTAGACGGTGTACGGGAAGGCCACCGAGCCGTCGTTGCTCATCGTGCAGGTGACCCTGCCGGTCTTCCGGTCCACCTCGACGTCGGCCCACGGCTGGTACGGAAGCGGCCGGTGCGGGCGTTCGCCGCGCTCCTGGACCGGCATCGCCTGGGCGCCGACCGCCGGCAGCGCGACGCCGGGCAGCTTGGTGCCCGCGTCGGCCCTGGCCATCAGGGCCTTGGTGTCGGGCAGCGCCGGGATCGAGTGCTCGGGGGCGGCGAAGTCGAAGCAGCTGGTGAGGTCGCCGCAGACGGCCCGGCGCCAGGCCGAGATGTTGGGCTCGGCCACCCCGGTGACCAGCTCCATGAAGCGCAGCACCGACGTGTGGTCGAAGACCTGGGAGTTGACCCAGCCGCCGCGCGACCAGGGCGAGATCACCCAGAGCGGCACCCGGTTGCCGAGGCCGATGGCCCGTCCCTGGGTGAACTCCTCGGGGGTGCCCGGCTCGGGGGTGGGCGGGACCATGTGGTCGAAGTAGCCGTCGTTCTCGTCGTACATCACCAGGAAGACGGTGTGCTGCCAGACCTCCGGGTTGGACATCAGCGACTGCAGGGCCTGGTCGACCCAGTGCGCGCCGTAGGCCGGACCGGCCTCCGGGTGCTCGGAGAACAGGTAGGGCGCGACCAGCCAGGAGACGGTCGGCAGGGTGCCGTCCTTGCAGTGGCGGTCGAAGTCGGCGGGGTCGAACTTCGTCATCGCGTTGACGTACCGCGGGTCGTCGTGCGGGAACTCGTGGAACTGCTTGAAGTAGGAGAGCGCGTTGTCGTCGTAGTCGCCGGTGCGGTCGTCCTTGCTGGGGTTGTGGTAGACGCGCCAGCTGACGCCGGCCGCTTCCAGGCGCTCGGCGTAGGTGGTCCAGTCGGCGACGGGGTTGTCGGTGACCGGGGTGTTGTCGATCCACGGGCCGGTGGTGCCGTCCCGGCCGGGGCCGGCGGTACCGGTCCACAGGTAGAGGCGGTTGGGGTCGGTGGGGCCGGCCAGCGAGGTGAAGTAGGCGTCGCAGACGGTGAACGCGTCGGCCAGGGCGTACTGGTAGGGGATGTCGTCGCGGGTGAAGTAGCCCATGGTGCGCTCGCCCTTGGCGGCGATCCACTTGTTCATCGCACCGTTGTTGATGGCCTGGTGGCCGGTGGCCCAGTCGTGCGGGAGGCCGCCGGCGTTCTGGGCGTTGTACTTGGCGGTGTCCATCCGGTAGGGCAGCATCGCGCCGCCGTCGCCGCGCCGGCTGTCGGGCTGGCGGAAGACGTCGGTGCCGTCCGGGAATTGGAGCGCCTGCTTGTCGCCGAAGCCGCGGACGCCGGCCAGGGTGCCGAAGTAGTGGTCGAAGGAACGGTTCTCCTGCATCAGGACGACGACGTGCCTGACGTCCTTGATGGTCCCGGTGAGCGGGGCGGCGGGCTTGGCACCGGCGGCGGGGGCGGGGGCCGGGACCGGGGCGGCGGCGGCCTGGGTGGCCGCCAGACCGGTCAGGGCGGTGGCGCCGGCGGCCGCGGTGGCGCCGACGAAGGTGCGGCGGGAGAGCTCGGGCATGACGAACTGGCCTCTCGGAGCTGGGGGGGTGGGGAGCCGGGGAGCTCAGAGCCGGAAGGTGGCGACCGCGGCGGCGGTGTCGGAGGGCCACTCGTTGGCGGCGGAGCCGGGCTCGGGCTGCGGCCAGTCGGCGACCAGGGTGTGCGCCTCGACCAGCTTCAGCGGGCCCGCGTACTGGACGTAGTCGACGCGGTCCTGCGGCTCCGGACGGTCGCCGCGCCGCTTGCGGGTGGGCGACCAGGTGTTGCCGGGGGCCTTGACCGGGTCGGGGCACTCCTCGCGGAAGGTGTCGGTCAGTCCGGCCCCCTGGAGGGCCGCGGTGACCGGCCAGGCGAGCGCGCCGACGCCCTGGTGGGCGGCGGCGGTGGCGGCCGTCCAGTCGCGGTGCGAGGGCGAGGAGAGCGCGCCGGCCAGCACCACCGGGGTGCGCCGGGCGATGTCGGTGCGGACGGCGGCCGCCAGCGCCCGGGCCTGCCGCAGCCGCAGCGAGCCGTTCTCGGCGGCCTCCACCTCGGCGGCGCTCCGCCCGTCCTGGACGGCGTACGGGCCGTAGCCCGCCTCGTCCAGGTGCGCGGCCCAGAAGCGGACGCTGCGGCCGCCGGGCAGTCGCAGGGTGGCCGCGGCGGCGGGCAGTTCGGCGGTCGGGGCGGTGACGTCGGTGAGCGGGTGGCGGCTGAGGATGCCGACGCTGCCCGGGCTCTGGTAGGCGTACCAGCCGAGGGCGTCGGCCAGGGTCCTGGCCCGCTCCCCCGCGGTCTCCTGCAGGGCGAGCACGTCCAGGCCCTGGGCGAGGACCACGCGCAACTGCTTCTCCAGCGCGTCGGTGTGGGCCGAGCCCGCGTCGTGCAGGTTCCAGCTGGCGGCCTTGAGGCGCAGCGGTGCGGCCGGGTCCGCCACCGGGACCAGGACGGTGACGGTGTCGGTGGCACCCGTGCTGTCCTTGACGCCGACGACCACCGGCTCGGGGTTCTTGCCGGCGGCGGGGGCGGTGCCGGTGAGCGTGCCGTCGGCGCTGACGGAGGCCCAGGCCGGGCCGCCGACCTTGCGGTAGGTGGCGGAGCCGGCCGGGTTGCCGGCCGGGCGGGACCAGAGGCCGCCGAGCCGGACCGTCACGGCGGCGCCCGGGGCGACGGGCGTGGCGGTGAACGCGTCCACGGCGGCGTGCGGGCGGACGACGGCGGGCTTGGGGCGGAAGGAGAACGGCTCGGTCCTGGCGAGGATGCCGTAGCCGTCCTTGGCGAGCAGGTAGGCGGTGTACGGGCCGCCGGTCAGCGCGGAGGTGTCGAGCTGGACGTCGCCCGAGGTGCCCGGGGTGTACTTCCACAGCAGCGAGCCGCCGTTGCCGGGCTGGCGGCCGCCGTCGTAGATGCCGACCCAGTTCTTGGCGTCGGGGGCGTCGGTGGTCCACTGGAAGGTGAGCCGGTCGCCTTCGGTGGGGTTGGTGGAGGAACTGAGCGTCAGGGCGCTGCCTGCGGCCACGGTTGTCCTGTCCGCCGCCCGGGACCGGGCCGCCGGGGGACGGTTCGCCGGGGCCGGGTACGGCTGGTCACGGAGGCTGGGAGAAGGGAGCTCGCGCAGTTGGCTGTACAACTGCGGGCGGCCTCATTCACCCGAAGGCCGGCGACCGGCGCATGAACGAAGCATGACGGGGCGTCGGGCGGTGCGGGAACTTCGGTGGGCGCACCTGCGGACATGCGACGGGGGTCGCGGTGGACCGGTCCACCGCGACCCCCGTCGGGGGATGTTCTCGGGGTGTGGGGTGCCGGGCAGGCGAGGGGGGGGGAGAGGTTTTTCAAGGCGGCGTGAAGCAGGGGAAGCGGATCCTTGTCAA
>NZ_JBHVJT010000004.1:188092-193648 GCF_042798815.1 Kitasatospora sp. NPDC057738
ACGGACGCGGAAAAGGGACGGGGGGGGGGGGGGGGCGGGGGGGGCGTTGTTGGGGACACACCGGAGGACGGAAAGGGGGGCCCCCGTTACCCTCCCCCACCGCGACCCCCGTCGGGCCGTGCTCCCGAGGCGCGGAGCGCCGGTCAGGCCAGGGCGAGGAAGAGCTTCTCCAGCTCGGCCTCGCTCATCGGCGCGGCATCCTCGTCCGCGGCGGCCATGCACTGGCGCATGCCGCTCGCGACGATCTTGAACCCGGCCCGGTCGAGCGCGCGCGAAACGGCGGCGAGCTGGGTGACCACGTCCTTGCAGTCCCGGCCCGCCTCGATCATCGCGATCACCCCGGCCAACTGGCCCTGCGCGCGACGCAGCCGGTTCAGGACCGCGCCGACCGCCTCCTCGTCCACCTGCATGTCGGGCCGCCTTTCACATCGACTGTCGATGGACAAGTGTACCCGGCGGGGTATTCATTCCCGGGTGGCGAACGTCGTACCCGACCCGCCCGCGCCGGACGCGGGTCGGCGGCAGGGGCGGGCACGGGTCGGCGGCACAGGCGGGCGGCACGGGCGGGCGGCACGGGCGGGCACGGGCGGGCACGGGCGGGCGGCAGGCCAGGGCGCGGTTCAGCGGCGGGCCAGGCGGCGTTCCCCGCCCGCGCCGGTCGCGTACGGAAGCTCGTAGTGCGCGAACACGGCGGGCTCGTCCTCGACGGGCAGCACGTCGTCGGTGCCGATCGCCGGCGCCTGCTTGACGAGGTTGCGCGGGTACGCCACCCGGAGGTAGTCCGGGCCGGCCACCGCACCCTCCAGCGGGACGAACACCAGGCGGCGCCGACCGGCGAACCCGACCGTGACGGTGGCGAAGAACGGCTCGTCGCTGGCCGTCTCCACGTAGACCGACTCCAGCGAACCGATGCGGTGGCTCTTCTCGTCGACCACGGCGTGGCCGCGCCACTCGCGGATGTCCGCCATCGCGATGCCCACGGTCCGACCTCCCGTCCCCGGCTGTTCCCCCGCCCCGGTCTCCCATCCTGCTCCGGGAGCGGCCGGGACGCGCGGCGAGGCCATGAGCCCCCGGCCCGACGAAAGGGACATACGGGGGTGACCCGGCCAACCGCCACGGGCGCCGTGACCTGGGCTTTAGGCTGTCCGGCAGCAGGACCGCGAGTGGATCGTCAGCGGTGTCAGCGGTGTCAGCGGTGTCAGTGCTGTCAGTGGTGTCAGTGGTGTCCGGGCGAAGGGGGCGGCAGCCGTGGGGTACGAGAACATGTGGGAGTCCGGCGGGGCCGGGATCGCGGCCGACCTGCGGCCCGACGTGCCGCATCCGGCCCGGATGTACGACTACTACCTCGGCGGCAAGGACAACTTCCCCGCCGACCGCGCCGCCGCCGAGAAGGCGCTCGCCGCCAACCCGGAGTTCCGCTCCACCGCCCGCGCCAACCGCGCCTTCCTCACCCGCGCGGTGCGGTGCGTCGCCGACCTCGGCATCGACCAGTTCCTCGACATCGGCACCGGCATCCCCACGGCCGGGAACACCCACGAGATCGCCCGGACGGCCAGGCCCGGCGCCCGGGTCGTCTACGTGGACAACGACCCGATCGTGCTCAGCCACGCCCGGGCCCTGATGGCCGGCTCGGGCGCCGGCCGCACCACCGTCATCCAGGCCGACCTGCGCGAGCCCGGCGACCTGCTGGACGCCGTCCGGGCCGTGGAACTGCTCGACTTCTCCCGCCCGGTCGGGCTCGTCCTCGCCGCGGTCCTCCACTTCCTGCGGGACGAGGACCAGCCCCACCGGGTGCTCGCAGCGCTGCTGGACACCCTGCCCTCCGGCAGCCACCTGGTCCTCTCGCACGGCACCGCCGACTTCATCCCGTCCGCGACGCGCGTCCGGGTCACCGGCGTCTACGACAGGGCCACCGCTCCCCTCGTCGGCCGCTCCCGCGAGGAGGTCCGGGCCTTCTTCGACGGCCTCGACCTCCTCGAACCCGGCGTCACCACCGTCCCCCTCTGGCGCCCCGACACCACCCCCGAGCCCGGCGCCGACCGCGTCAGCATGTACGGCGCGGTGGCCCGCAAGCCCTGAGACCCGGGCCGGTCGGCCGGTGCCGGCAAGATCCGGCTGTCGGCCCCGTGCGATCGCGCGCGAACGGGCTGACGTGCCCCGGGGCAGGCGGCCCGTACCGCCTTGAGCGGAGCGGGCCGGCCTGGAACGATGGGCAGTTCGGATACGTCAGGTACCGCGACTCGGGGAGAGCCGCGCGATCGGGGAGGCCGTGTGATCATCGCCCGCGAGGTGGAGTTCGACCGCGACGAGGTGTTCGAGCTGTACGACGCGGTGGAGTGGGAGGGCTACACCAGCGACGTCGACAAACTGATGCGCGGCCTGGCCAACTCCCACCTGGTCGTGACCGCGCGCGGCGAGTCGGGGGAACTGCTCGGGCTGGCCCGCACCATCTCGGACGACGAGGCGGTCTGCTATGTCCAGGACGTCCTGGTGCACCCGCGCCACCACCGCGAGGGCGTGGGCCGTGCGCTGATGGAGCACCTGATGGACCGCTACGCGCACTGCCGCTTCTTCCTGCTCTCCACCGACCACGAGTCCACCCCGGAGGGTGTGCGGAACCACGCCTTCTACCGCTCGCTGGGCTTCCTCTCCTACGAGGAGAAGGAGATGTCCGCCTTCGGGCTCCCCCGTGTCCGCGCTCCGAGGGCGGGTGCGGGGGCGGGGCGGCCCACTGCCTGACCCCGGCCCCGCCGCGCCCACCGCACGCTCAGACCGGGCGGCCGGGCGGGACCAGGCCGGTCTGGTAGGCGATGGCGACGAGCTGGGCCCGGTCCCGGGCGTCGAGCTTGGACATCGCCCGGTGGACGTGGGTGCGGACGGTGAACGGGCTGACGAACATCCGCTCGGCGATCTCCTCGTTGGTGAGGCCGGTGGCGGCCATCGACATCACCTCGCGCTCACGGGCGGTGAGGACGGCCAGCCGCTCGCTCGCGGGGGTGGCGGACGCCGGCTCGGGCTGGGCCAGGAACTGGTCGATCACGGCCCGGGTGGCGGCGGGCGAGAGCAGCGCCTCGCCCGCCGCGACGGTGCGCACGGCGGCGAGCAGTTCCTTGGGGTCGGCGCCCTTGCCGAGGAATCCACCGGCGCCCGCGCGCAGCGCCTGGGCCACGTACTCGTCGATCTCGAAAGTGGTGAGGATGAGCACCCGGGTGCCGGACAGCTCCTCGTCGCCGCAGATCTCGGCGGTGGCACCGAGACCGTCGACGCCGGGCATCCGGATGTCCATCAGCACGATGTCGGGCTTGGTGGCCCGGGCGAGCGCGACGGCCTCCCGGCCGTCGGCGGCCTCGCCGACCACCTCCATGTCCTCCTCCGCCTCGATCAGCAGGCGGAAGGCGCCGCGCAGCAGGGCCTGGTCGTCGGCGAGCAGTACCCGGATGGTCATGCGTGGTCCCTGTCCTCTCGGAGCGCGCCGTCCGCTCGGGCGGCGTGCTCCTGTCGTTCGGCCGGTGTCGGGCGATCGGTACGGGTGGTGCGCGCGGCCCGGGCGGCCCGGGCGACGTCGGCGGCGGTGAAGGCGCCCGCGGACTCGGGGCCGTCGTCGCGGGCGCCGGTGCGCAGCGGCAGTTCGGCGGTGACAAGGAAGCCCCCGTCGGGCCGCCGGTCGGCACTGAGCCGGCCGCCGACCGCCCCGGCCCGCTCGCGCATGCCGATCAGACCGAAGCCGCCCTCGCTGGGCGGGTGCTGGGGCAGCGACACCGCGCGGCGGCGGCCGGTCGCGGTCGGTCGGCCGTTGGCGACGCTGACCGCGACCCGGCTGCCGCTGTAGGCGAGGGTGATCTCGGCGTCGGCGCCGTGAGCGTGCTTGGCCACGTTGGTCAGCGACTCCTGGACGATCCGGAAGGCGGTGAGGTCCACGCCGGGCGACAGCGGGCGGGCCTCGCCCTCGACGGAGAGCCGGATCGGCAGGCCGGCCCGCTCGAAGGTGGTGATCAGTTCGGGCAGCCGGTCGAGGCCCGGGGCGGGTTCGAGCGGGGCGCGGTCCTCGGCGCGGCGCAGCAGGCCGACGGTGGCGCGCAGTTCCTGGAGGGCCGAGCCGGTGGCGTCGGTGATGTGGCTGAGCACCTCCCGGGCCTGGACGGGGTGGTTGTCCATGAGGTGGACGGCGATGGCGGCCTGGGCGTTGGCGAGGGCGATGTGGTGGGCGACGACGTCGTGGAGGTCGCGGGCGATCCTGATCCGCTCGTCCGCGACCCGCCGACGGGCCTCCTCCTCGCGGGTGCGCTCGGCGCGTTCGGCACGCTCCTCGATGGCGGCGAGGTGGGCGCGGCGGTTGCGGATCGAGTCGCCGAGGGCGCCGGGAAGCAGGGCCCAGGCGAGCACGCCGAGCCGTTCGCTGACCGGCCCGCCGGGGCCGAACAGCAGGGCGATCCCGGTGAGCAGGACGGCGGCGGCGACCGAGGCGCGCAGCGCGGTGGCGCGGTCGGTGCGGATGGCGAGGAAGTAGAGCGCGAGCAGCAGCGGGGTGGCCAGGGTCGGGGTGAGCCGGGGGCTGACCATGGCGAGCAGCATCGTGCAGAGCAGCGTGACGGCGACCACCGCACGCGGGTGGCGGCGGTGGGCGAGCACGGTGACGGCGGAGACCAGCGCGATGACGAAGGTGGGCGCGGCGAACGGGGTGAAGCGGCCGCCGGTCTGGTCGATGGTGGCGCCGAGGGCGGTGACCGTGATCATGGCCGTGCCGCCGGCGACGTCGAGCAGCCGCGGATGGTCGCGGCGCAGGCGCTGCCAGAAGTCGCTCATGCTCGTGCTCTCCGGTCGGGGACGCTGGCCACGCCCGCAACCGGGCAGCCTGGGTTCGAGCCGCGCCGATCCCGATCGGGGGCGCGGCGGGACGCGGCGGGGGCCTCCGCACGCGCGGTGGCCCCGACAGCAACGGTAACGGTTGGGCTCGAACCGGTGTCCGAGCGGTGGGGCGCCGGCCCGGCCCCGCTCGGTGTCGGGGCGGGGCCGGGCGGCAGTGCCCTAGACGGTGACCGACTCCCGGGCCGGAGCCTGCTCGGGGGCGGGGGTCTCCAGCTTGCTGCCCTCGACGTCCACGTCCGGTATCAGGCGGTCGAGCCAGCGCGGCAGCCACCAGGCGCGGCGGCCGAGCAGGGCGAGGACGGCCGGGACGACGGTCATCCGGACGATGAAGGCGTCGAAGGCGACGGCCGCGGCGAGGCCCAGACCCATCATCTTGATCATCGGCTCGCTCATCCCGATGAAGCCGGCGAAGACGGCGATCATGATGAACGCGGCGGCGGTGACCACCCGGGCGTTGTGCCGGAAGCCGGTGACGATCGCCTCGCCGGGCTCCTCGCCGTGGACGTAGCCCTCGCGGATGCGGGTGACCAGGAACACCTCGTAGTCCATGGCGAGGCCGAAGACCACACCGATCATGAAGATCGGCATCATGCTCATCACCGGGCCGGTCTGCTCCACGCCGATCAGCTGGGCCAGCCAGCCCCACTGGAAGACCGCGACCACGGCGCCGAGCGCGGCGACCACCGACAG
>NZ_JBHVJT010000005.1:0-1818 GCF_042798815.1 Kitasatospora sp. NPDC057738
CACGGCCTCCACCGCTGGTTCACCACCGGCAACCTCACCGCCGCCTACCTCTCCCTCGCCGCCGCCCGACCCCTCCCCCGCACCGGCAACCCCACCTTGTACTGGACCACCCTCGTCACCGCCGGAGAACTCCTCGCCGGCGTGCTCCCCTCCGAATGCCGCATCAAATACGCCCTCACCCACTGCCGCACCCAAGCCACCATCCACGCATAGGAAGTCGACCCCGCCGACTTCCTGCGCAGAAGTGGTGCCGCACATGCCGTTGCCGCTTCGGCCCTGCCGAAGCGGCAACGGATGGTGAGGCGACGTGAGTGCTGCTCGGTGGTGGTTTCGGCGGGCCTGCCCAAGCTTGGCCGGGCCCGCCGTCGCTCTTGCGGTTCCTGGAACGGGCGGGCGGGTGGGCGACCTGTGCGAAGGAGCGTGGCGGTTTCAGCTCTCCCGCACAGGAAGTCGGCTGGGCCGACTTCCTGTGCACAAGGCGAGCCGGCGCGGCCTCACATCCGGGATCTCAGCACGTCGACCTCACAGCCCGGCGCGAAGGGGTCGAAGCCGTGCTCGATCAGCCAGCGAACCGCCAGCAGGCTTCGCAACGACCACCACGCGCGGATCACGTCGAGGTCGACGTCGACGTCGGTGCCGTACCCGGCGATGACGTCGTCGAGGTGCTCCTCGTGTCCGAGCGTGAAGGTGGCGAGGTCGTACAGGGCGTCACCCCGGCCCGCCTCGGACCAGTCGATGATGCCGGTGACCTCGCCGCCGTCGACGAACAGGTGCGCGACCTGCAGGTCGCCGTGCGTGAACGCCGGAGTCCACGGCCGGAACGCGGCCTCGGCGACCTCGCGGTTGCGGGTGACCAGGTCGGCGGGCAGGACGCCGTTCGTCACGAGCGCCTCGCACTCGTCGTCGAGTTCCGCCGTCAGCGCGACGACGCTCCGGCCGGCCCGGCCGGGCCTGGGCGGCAGCGGCGCGTCGTGCAGCTTCCGGATGGCGGCGCCCGCCGCGGCCCACTCCGCCGGTGACCCGGTCGACGGCCCGCCGAGGCGCCCGAGGGTCCTTCCCGGGAGGGCGGCGATCGCGAGCACGGGCGGCTTGCGCCACAGGACCTTCGGGGTCGGGACCGGTGCGAGGGACATCGCCTCGACCTCGACGTCGATGCGCGCCTGATCGGCGTCCACCTTCAGGAACACGTCTCCGACGCGCAGGGTCGCGCGCTCGGAATGGGCGACGACGACCGTGACCTCATCCATGGGAGACCAGTATCCCGGGGACGGCCGCCGACGTCGCCGGGTTTGTCACGTGCGACGACGCGGCCGACCGCGGCCCGCCACCCGGCGGCCTCGTGCACCGCACCGCACCGCACCGCACCGCACCAGAAGTCGGCCCCGCCGACTTCCCACGCGTACCACGGGCCAGTGCTCCGACCGGGAAGGTTCGCCGGGTCGGCGACTCGACCGTTCGGGCGGGTTCGAGGTGATTCGAGGTGACGAGAAATGTGAGCGGTGTCCGGCCGGGGGGGGGCGGGCTGGTGCAGCGCCACGTTGATCCTTCGGGCGTCGCCGGTCAGCCGGCGGGGTCGCCGCGGTAGAGGCCGACGGCGCAGTCGAGGGCGCCTTCGGGGCTTCCGAAGGGCAGGCCCGTGGGCAGGATGTTGTCTTCACCCGTGCCGCTGAGTCGAGCTGTTCTTCTCCACCCTGACCCGACGTCCACTGTGCCGGGGGGGGGGGGGGGGGCCCCCGGGAGCCGACGCCGGAACGGACAACCCCCCCCCTTCCTCTCCCACAACCAAACACCACAACCCACACCCCCCCACCCCCCCAA